>DATKRA010000039.1:0-36752 GCA_035532455.1 Gaiellaceae bacterium
CTCTTCCGCTCGAAAGCCGAGGGCAAGGTGCGTGCCGCGGGATACGACCCCGCGCGCTTGCCTCCCGGCCAGTACCTCACGGAGAAATGGCCCGTGCTCCACGCGGGCAATATCCCGACCGTCGACCTCGCGAGCTGGCGACTGCGTGTCTTCGGCCTAGTCGAGGAGGAGATCACCCTCGACTACGACGCGCTCCGCGCGCTGCCCGCGACCGAGACCACGACCGACATCCACTGCGTGACGCGCTGGAGTCGCTTCGACGCCGGCTTCCGCGGTGTCCACTGGCGCGAGCTTGCGGCGCTCTGCAAGCCGCTGCCGGCCGCGGGCTTCGTCGTCGCGCACGCCCCGCAGGGCTTCACCGCGAACCTCCCGCTCGACGCGCTCGAGGCCGACAACGCGATCGTCTGTTACGAGGCCGACGGCGAGCCGCTCACCGCGGAGCACGGCGGCCCCGTCCGTCTCGTCGTCCCGTCCCGCTACTTCTGGAAGAGCGCGAAGTGGCTGAACGGCTTAGAGCTCGTCGCCGCCGACAAGCCCGGCTTCTGGGAACGGCTCGGGTACCACAACGACGCCGATCCCTGGCGGGAAGAGCGGTACGGCTTCTAAGGAGCTCGCGAGTCCTGCGGACTCGCTCGCTGTTGACGGAACTACGCCGCGGGAGAGCGCAGTCTCCCGCGGCTTCGTGCCGAGTGCTGGGCTGGAGATCCTGTCGCGGGACAGTTCTGTCGTGACGCGGCCGGTCGTGCGCCTGCGGCTCAGGAGCGGCAGCGCGCGTTCGTCGGGACGCTTCCAGACCACCTGCTGGGGGCTAAAGGTCTCGGGGCCGTTGCCGATATTGGAGGTAGAACCACCCACCCTCCCCTACGGAAACGGCGCCCTTTCAGGCGCCGTTTCCGTTCCTACAGGGCGTTTTCGCCCTACATCATCCCGCCCATGTCGGGCATTCCGCCGCCCATGCCGGCTCCGGCCTTCTCGGGAGCCTCGGCGACGATCGCCTCGGTGGTGAGGATGTTCTTCGCGATCGACGCGGCGTTCTGCAGCGCCGAGCGGGTGACCATCGTCGGGTCGCCGATCCCGCTCTTGAGCAGGTCCTCGACCTCGCCGGTCTCGACGTTCAGGCCGAAGCCGGGCTTGGCCGTCCGCACCTGCTGCACGACGACCGAGCCCTCGAGGCCCGCGTTGTACGAGAGCTGGCGGAGAGGCTCCTCGAGCGACTTGAAGATGATCTGCGCGCCCGTCTTCTCGTCGCCCTCGAGCTTGCCGAGGACCTCGTCGCGGATCGCATCCGCCGCGTTGATGAGCGCGACACCGCCACCCGGAACCTGGCCCTCCTCGAGAGCCGCACGGGCAGCCTGCAGCGCGTCCTCGACGCGGTGCTTCTTCTCCTTCATCTCCGTCTCGGTCGACGCGCCGACCTTGACGACGGCGACGCCGCCGGACAGCTTCGCGAGGCGCTCCTGGAGCTTCTCGCGGTCGAAGTCGGAGTCGGTGTTCTCGATCTCCGCCTTCAGCTGCTTGATGCGGCCCTTGATCGCCTCCGTGTCGCCGGCCCCGTCGATGATCGTCGTCGAGTCCTTGTCGATGACGACGCGGCGGGCGTGACCGAGCTGCGAGAGCTTCGTGTTCTCGAGCTTGAGGCCCATCTCCTCGGTGATCACCTCGCCGCCCGAGAGGATCGCAATGTCCTCGAGCATGCGCTTGCGGCGATCGCCGAACCCCGGCGCCTTGACGGCGACGGCCTGGAAGGTGCCGCGGAGCTTGTTCACGACGATCGTGGCGAGCGACTCGCCCTCGACGTCCTCCGCGACGATCAGGAGCGGCCGGCCGGACTGGATGACCTGCTCGAGCACCGGCAGGAGATCCTTGACCGCGCCGATCTTCTGGTTGGCGACGAGGATGTACGGATCCTCGAGCACCGCCTCCATCCGCTCCGGATCGGTGACCATGTACGGCGAGAGGTAGCCCTTGTCGAACTGCATGCCCTCCGTGAACTCGAGCTCGAGGCCGAGGGTCTGGCCCTCCTCGACGTTCACGACACCGTCCTTGCCGACCTTCTCGATCGCGTCGGCAATGACGTCGCCGATCTCCCGCTCGCGCGAGGAGACGGTGGCGATGCGGGCGATGTCCTCGCGGCCGGAGACGTCCTTCGACTGCTCCTTGAGGTTCTCGACCACCGCGTCGACCGCGGCCTCGATGCCCCGCTTGAGGCCCATCGGGTTCGCGCCGGCGGAGACGTTCTTCAGCCCCTCGCGGACGATCGCCTGGGCGAGGACGGTCGCCGTCGTCGTGCCGTCGCCGGCAACGTCGTTCGTCGCCGTCGCGACCTCGCGGACGAGCTGTGCGCCCTGGTTCTCGAAGACGTCCTCGAGCTCGATCTCGCGAGCGATCGTGACGCCGTCGTTCGTGATGGTGGGTGCGCCGAACTTCTTGTCAAGGACTACGTAGCGCCCCTTGGGACCCAGCGTGACCTTGACCGCGTCGGCGAGGACGTCGACACCGCGCTGGAGCGAGCGGCGTGCGTCCTCGTTGAACTTCAGCTCCTTGTGAGCCATTCTTCTTCTGACCTCCGTTGCTTTCTCTAGGCGGTGGCGCCGGCCGGCTTCTTCGCCCCGACGACCTTCGCGAGCACATCGGACTCGCGGAGGATCAGGTACTCCTCCGTGCCGACCTTGATCTCAGTCCCGCCGTACTTGGAGAAGACGATCTCGTCGCCGTCCGCCAGGTCCATCGGGACGAACTTTCCGTTGTCGTCCCGGGAGCCGGGACCTACTGCGAGGACGCGGCCGCGCTGCGGCTTCTCCTTCGCGGTATCCGGAAGCACGATGCCGCTGAACGTCTGCTCCTCTTCATCGAGGACTTCGACGATCAGGCGGTCACCAAGTGGCTTCAGGTTCATGCAAAGCCTCCTGACTGCGATATCACTGTCTCGTTCGGCACTCTCAGGTCGAGAGTGCCGGGTCATTGTACGGTCGGCACTCTGTGGCTGCAAGTGCCAAGTGCTAGAACCATAGCGATGCGCCGCGAGTTCTCGGCGGGAGGAGTGCTTGTTCGGTCGATCCACGGCCGGCGACATGTCGCGGCGATCCGGCCGCAGGGCAGGCCGGGCATCTGGGCGCTGCCGAAGGGGAAGATCGACCCCGGCGAGTCTGCGGCGGAGGCCGCGGTACGTGAGGTGCGCGAGGAGACGGGGGTCGAGGGACGGTTCGTCGAGAAGCTCGGCGACGTACGGTACGTCTACGTCGCCACATGGGAAGGCGCGAAAGGAGAGCGGATCTTCAAGGTCGTGAGCTTCTTCCTCCTCACAGCCGGCCGCGGCCGGATCGACGAGATCGACGACGCGATGCGTATCGAGGTCGACGAAGCGCGCTGGCTGCCGCTCGACGAAGCACCGCGCCTGCTCACGCACAAGGGCGAGCGCGAGATGGTCGCGAAGGCGATCGAGAGGCTCGGGGCATGACCGTCGTCGGCGTCCTCCATCCCGGCGAGATGGGAGCAGCGGTCGCCGCTCTCCTGCGCGAACGCGGCGAGAGCGTCTTGTGGGCCTCCGCCGGCCGAAGTGCCGCAACGGTGGAGCGGGCGAGCGCGGCCGGGCTCGAGGACGCCGGCGACGTGCCGGAGCTCCACCGCCGCTGCGAGATCCTGCTCTCGATCTGTCCGCCCCACGCCGCACTCGGCGTCGCGGAGGCGACGGCCGGCTTCAGCGGGATCTACGTCGACGCGAACGCGATCTCGCCCGGGACGGCACGGACGATCGCGGGCCTGCAACCGCGCTTCGTGGACGGCGGCATCGTCGGGCCGCCGCCGCACGAGCCGGGCACGACCCGCCTCTATCTCTCGGGCGGCGAGGCCGAGCACGTCGCCGATCTCTTCAGCGGGACGCCGCTCGACGCCCGTGTCCTCTCCGCCGAGCCCGGTGCCGCCTCCGCGCTCAAGGCTGCATACGCGGGCTGGACGAAGGGAAGCGCAGCCCTGCTCCTCGCGATGCACGAGCTCGCGCGAGCCGAGGGCGTCGAGGACGCGCTGCTCGCGGAGTGGCGGATCTCGATCCCTGAGCTCGGCGACCGGCTCACCGCCGCGACTCGCTCCTCGCGCCGCAAGGGCTGGCGCTGGGTCGGCGAGATGGAGGAGATCGCCCGCAGCATGGACGCGCAGAGCCTTCCCACGGGATTTCACGAAGCGGCGGCCGAGATGTTCCGGCGGGCGCGCGACGAGGCATGGCTGTGACGAGCGTCGTCAACATCGCCGACTACGCCGCCGCGGCGCGGGAGAAGATCGCGCCCGAGGTCTGGTGCTACTTCGAGGGCGGCGCCGGCGACGAGGTAACGCTGCGGGGCAACGTCGCGGCGTACGAGCGCTGGCAGCTGCGGCCGCGGATGCTCGTCGACGTGAGCGCCGTGACGACCGCGACGACGCTCCTCGGCACGCCGGTCGCCTCCCCGCTCGGCATCGCGCCGTTCGCGATGCAGCGGCTCCTCGATCCCGAGGGAGAGCTCGCGACCGCGCACGCCGCCGCCGCGGCCGGCGTCCTCCTGTGCGTCTCGACGCTGACGACGCGAACCCACGCGGAGATCGCCGCAGCCGCCGGCGACGGCCCGCGGTGGCTCCAGCTCTACATCCTCAAGGACCGGCAGCGGACGCTCGACCACATGCACGAGGCGCGCGAGGCCGGCTACTCGGCGCTCGTGCTCACGGTCGACGCGCCGTTCATCGGCCGGCGCGAGCGCGACCTGCGGCTCGGCTTCCAGAATCCGCCGCCCGACCTCGACCTGCCGTACGCGAACCTCTTCGAGATGACGCCCGAGCTCACGTGGCGCGACCTCGAATGGATCCGCGCCGAGATGCCGCTGCCGATCGTCCTCAAGGGGATCCTCACGCGCGAGGACGCGGAGCTCGCGGTCGAGCACGGCGCCGACGCGGTTTGGGTCTCGAACCACGGTGGCCGCCAGCTCGACGGCGTGCCGTCCGGGCTCGACGCGTTGCCGGAGGTCGCCGACGCGGTCGCCGGGCGGTGCGAGGTCTACGTCGACGGCGGGATCCGGCGTGGCACCGACGTCATCAAGGCGCTCGCGCTCGGCGCGAACGCCGCGTTCGCGGCCCGCGCGTTCGCGTGCGCCCTTGCGGTCGACGGCGAGGCCGGCGTCTCGCACGCGCTCTCGCTGCTGTCGAACGAGATCCTGCTCGGCCTCGGTCTCCTCGGCTGCACGTCGCCGGAGCTCGTGACGCGGGGGCACGTGCAGCCAACTCCCGCGTGAATTGGCAGACTCCCAAATTGTGTACGCGCTGAACTTCTACTCCCCGCTCGTCTCCGAACAACTCCGCAGCGGTCGCAAGTCGGCCACGATCCGGCTCGGCGACAAGTCGGCGAAGTACAAGAAGGGGATGGTCGTGCGCGTGCTGTGCGGCGTGCGCTTCAGCCCGCGCGAGCACGTCTTCGACGCGGTCGTCGACAAGGTCGAGGTGAAGCGGCTCGCCGACCTGTCGCCGCGCGAGATCGAGCACGACAACCCCGAGATCCGCCGCACCGACGAGATGGCGACGTTCCTCGGCCAGCTCTACAACCGCGACGTCGCAGAGGACGACCTCGTCACGGTCATCCGCTTCTCGCAGATCATGAGCGGCCCGGTGGTCCCTCTGTTCGAGGGCGACCTGTTCTAGAGCAGATCTCCGCTGCGAGGTCCTCGGGGCTGTTCACCACGAATAGCTCCTCCAAGTCGCCCGTCTGTCGCACACGAAGCCGCCGACGGAGACTCCCGTCAAAGAGCTTTTCGCTGCGTGGCGCGACATCGGCCCCAGCGATGTTCGTGAGAGGAACGTCCAAGAAGCCCTCTCGGCTCAGTAATCGCTCGATGCGATGCGGCTCGAACACAAGCCTTTGATTGGTGAGGTAGAGGCGACCTCCGAGAGCGCGGCGGCCGACACTCCGGTTCGCGCGGCAGCGACGAATCAGGGATTCCGAATCACGCAATTTCACGATCAGTTGCGGTTCCAGGGAAGGTCGTCCCACGACCTGGGACGACCCTCCTCCCACTGCGGGAAGGGCGCGTACGCGACGTCCGGCGTGTCGGTCTCTTCCTCGACGCCCGCGCCGTGCGACAGCGCGACTTCGTCGCGCGGATAGACGATGTCGCCGCTCCGCAGCCCGAGCGTGACCATCACGCACGGCCCGTCTCCCGCGCCGACGAACGCGTGCGTCACGTCGGGCGGGCAGTGGAAGTAGTCCCAGCGGCGCAGCGGCCGCTCCTCGCCGTCGACGATCAGCAGGCACTCCCCCTCGACGACGAGGAAGCCCTCCTGTCCCGTCTCGCGGTGGTACAGCGTGCTCGGCTTGCCCGGCTCGAGGACGTGCACGCGGGCGCCGAACTGCATGCCCTCCTCGAACGGGACGAGAAAGCTCCGCGCGCCGAACTTCTCGTTCACGAACCACGGGAACTCCCCGACGTTGTGGACGTACCAGTCAGCCACGGCGGATCTTCGAGCCGAACATCTCGTTCGGCCGCACGGGAGCGCCGCATTCCTCGCAGTCGACGACGGCGATCGAGGAGAACCCCGCGCCGCACGACTTGCACCGGCGCACGAGCTCGCCGCCGCACTGGGGGCAGGTGTCCGGCATCTCCGCCTCGAACTCCTCGAACCACCGGCGCGCCGCGCCGCAGCCGAGACAGAACGCGACCCAGTCGCCGAGGACCTTCCGGCGCTCTTCCCGTAACCAGTCGGCAGCCTTCGCCATAGGCTGAGGGTAATGACAATCACGTTCGACGCCACGACCGAGGGCATTGACTGGGACGAGGCGAAGGCCGACCTCGCGGCCGACGACTTCGACAACGGACGCTCGGCGGACGCGCTCCGTCGCTCGTTCGAGAACGCGCAGCACGTCGCATTCGCGCGCGACGGCAGCCGCGTCGTCGGGATGGCGCGCATGCTCTCCGACGGCGTCTGCAACGCGTACGTCATCGACGTCTGGACGCACTCCCGGTACCGCCGGCAAGGGATCGCGTCGGCGCTCCTACGCCTGCTCGCCGAGCAGGTGCCCGGCCAGCACATCGGCCTGCAGACCGACGACGCGCAGGACTTCTACCGCTCGCTCGGCTACCGGCCGCAGCCGGAGTTCTGGTCGACCGTCTCGGGCCGCTGGCTCGACAACGACGCGAACCGGTGACGCCGTTCCCGAAGATCGAGCTGCACGTCCACCTCGAAGGGACGGTGCGGCCGGACACGCTGCGGCGGATCGCGAAGCGCAACGACTACGCGTTGCCGGACGACCTCGAGGCGCAGTTTCACTACCGCGACTTCCCGCACTTTCTCGAGGTCTTCCGGCTCGTCGCGCATGCGCTCAAGCACTACGACGACTGCCGCGAGGTCGTCGTGGCGTACGCGAAGGAGGCAGCCGCGCATGGCGCCGTCTACGTCGAGGGGATCTTCGTTCCGGGGCTTTGGCGCGAGCTCGACACGGACGCGGTCTTCAGCGGCTACTGCGACGGGGCGGTTGAGGCGCGGGAGCTGTACGGCGTGGAGGTTCGCCTGACGCCCGACATCCCGTCGGTCTACTCGGCGGAGGACGCGGAGATGACCGTCCGCTACGCGCTCGCCTACCGTGACCGCGGCGTGGCCGGCGTCGGGATCGGCGGCCCGGCGTACACGTGCGAGCCGTTTACACGCGCGTTCGCGCTCGCGCGGGACGGAGGCCTCGGCTCGGTCCCTCACGCCGGGGAGGTCGACGGCGCGGGATCCGTACGCGCGGCGATCGACGAACTGCACGCCGACCGCATCCGGCACGGGATCCGCGCGATCGAAGACTCGGAGCTCGTCGGCGAGATCGCCGCCCGCGGCACCGTCCTCGACGTGTGCCCGCTGTCGAACCTCCGCACCGGCGTCGTCCGCTCGCTCGAGGAGCACCCCTTGCCGCAGCTCGCGGCTGCCGGCGTCCGGTGCTCGATCTCGACCGACGACCCGGCGCTGTTCGACACCGACCTCACGCGCGACTACGAGGCGGCGGCCACGCTCGGCGTCTCGCCGCCCGCCGCGTACGAGGCGGGAGTCGCAGGAGCGCTCTGCGACGAGACCACGCGCGAGCGCCTCCGTTCGATCGGCGGCGCCTTCGCGTGGGACAGTTAGATTTCGGAGCCATGGCGATTGCAAGAGAAGCGGGGCCCGTCGGTTCCATCAACGAGGTGCGCGAGGCCGGCCTCGACCGCGATGACCTGCTGGGCGTGTACCGCAACATGCTCATCACGCGCGGCGTCGAGGAGCGCGGCCACATCCTCTACCGGCAGGGCAAGATCCCTGGCTCGTTCTACACCGGTCGCGGCAACGAGGCCGCCGCGGTGGGCGTCGCGACGGCGATGGGCTCGGAGGACGTCGGCACGCCGCTCCACCGCGACATGGGCGTCCACATCACGCGCGGCGTCGAGCCGTGGCGGATTTTCGCGAACTACATGGGACGGGAGGACGGCCCGGCCCGCGGGCGCGACGGCAACGTCCACATGGCGGACGAACGGCTGGGGATGATCGCGATGGTCAGCCACCTGCCCGCGATGCGCCCGGTCGCGACCGGCTGCGCGCTCGCCTTCCGCATCCGGGAGGAGCCGCGCGTCGCGGTCGGCTGGTTCGGCGAAGGAGCCTCCGCGCGCGGCGACGCGCACGAGTCGATGACCTTCGCCGGCACGCGCCAGCTCCCGATGGTCTTCGTCTGCGACAACAACCAGTTCGCGTACTCCACGCCGACGCAGTACGAGTACGCAACCGAGCACGTCGCCGACCGCGCCCAGGCGTACGGCTTCGAGGGAGTCGTCGTCGACGGCACCGACGTCCTCGCCGTCTACCGCGAGGCGAAGCGCGCGATCGACAAGGCGCGCGCCGGCGGCGGGCCGACGCTCCTCGAGTGCCTGACGCTGCGGATGGAGGGGCACGCCGTCCACGACGACGCGTTCTACGTCCCGAAGCAGATGTTCGAGAAGTGGGCCGAGTCCGACCCGATCGAGCGGTTCCGGACATGGCTCCGCGACAACGCCGAGCTGACGGACTCCGAGGAGGATGACATCGCCGCGAGCGTCAAGAAGCTCCTCATCTCCGCCCTCGAGCGTGCGGACGAGTCGCCGCAGCCCGATCCGTCGACCCTGCTCGACGGCGTGTACGCGACTCCGGAAGACCTCGACACACCTCACCACAAGTAATGGCCGAGCTCACGTATTTGCAGGCAATTTCCGACGGGTTGCGCACCGAGATGCGGCGCGACAAGCGCGTCTTCCTCATCGGCGAGGACGTCGGCGTGTACGGCGGCGCGTTCAAGGTCTCGCTCGGTTTCCAGGAGGAGTTCGGCCCGTGGCGCGTCATCGACGCCCCGCTCGCCGAGACCGCGATCGTCGGCGGCGCGACCGGCGCGGCGATCATGGGCCTCCGCCCCGTCGCCGAGATGCAGTTCGCCGACTTCATCTCCTGCGCGTGGGATCACCTCGTCACGATCGCGGCGAAGCAGCGCTGGCGCGCGGGCACTCCGGTGCCGATCGTCGTGCGCCTCCCGTCGGGCGGCGGCTTCTCGGGCGGGCCGTTCCACTCGCAGAACCCGGAGTCGTCGTTCGCGCACATCCCCGG
This sequence comes from Gaiellaceae bacterium, assembly GCA_035532455.1. GTDB lineage: Bacteria > Actinomycetota > Thermoleophilia > Gaiellales > Gaiellaceae > Palsa-739. Next base: position 9,589 of record DATKRA010000039.1, read on the forward strand.
CCTCAAGTGCGTCTGCCCCGCGACGCCCGAGGACGCGAAGGGCCTGCTCATCAGCGCGATCGAGGATCCGAACCCCGTCCTCTACTTCGAGCACAAGCACCTCTACCGCCGCATCAAGGGCGAGGTGCCGGAGGAGCGGTACACGACCCCGATCGGCAAGGCGCGCATCCACAAGGACGGCACCGACATCTCGGTCATCACGTGGGGCGCGATGGTCTACACGGCGGAGGAGGCCGCGCAGCAACTCGACGCCGACGGCGTCTCGGTCGAGATCCTCGACCTGCGCACCGTCATGCCGTGGGATCGAGCCGCGGTGCTCGAGTCGGCGCGCAAGACGTCGAAGGTGCTCGTCCTCCACGAGGACACGCGCACCGGTGGCTTCGGCGCCGAGATCGCCGCAACGATCGCGGAGGAGGCGTTCGAGGATCTCGACGCGCCGGTGAAGCGCATCGCCGCTCCCGATACGCCTGTCCCGTTCTCGCCCGTGCTCGAGAAAGCATTCATCCCGCAGGTCGACGACGTCGTCGCCGGCCTGCGCGAACTCGCCGCGTACTAGGAGGAGTCGTATGGCCACGGAGACCGCTGTCGACGTCGTGATGCCGCAGATGGGCGTGTCCGTCTCGGAGGGCACGATCACCCGCTGGCTCAAGCAGGAGGGCGAGCAGATCGAGGCCGACGAGCCGCTGCTCGAGATCTCGACGGACAAGGTCGACACCGAGGTGCCGAGCCCCGCGTCCGGAACGGTGACGCAGATCCTCGTCCAGGAGGGCGAGACGGTCGTGGTCGGCACGAAGCTCGCGCAGATCGGCGGGGCTGCCGGCGCTCCTGCACCTGTCGCCGAGCCGGAGCCCGAGGCGCCGGCCGAAGAGGCCGCTCCTGCGCCCGTCGCCGCCGAGGAAGCTCCGGCACCGCCCGCGCCCGCCGCACCTGCTCCGGCGGCCCCGGTCGCGAGCGGTAACGGGAAGGCATTCGTCTCCCCGGTTGTCGCCCGGATCGCGTCGGAGCACGGCGTCGACCCGAGCCAGGTCGCCGGCACCGGCGCAGGCGGTCGCGTGACGAAGAAGGACATCCTCGCGTTCGTCGAGTCCGGTGGCGCGCAGGCCGCACCTGCCGCCGCACCTGCTCCGGCCGCACCTCCTACGGAAGCCCCGGCACCGGCGAAGCCTGCTCCCGCTCCGGCCGTTCCCGGCGAGACGCTCGCGGGCGAGACGTTCGAGCCGATCACCGCCATGCGGCGCGGCATCGCCGAGCACATGCGGCGCTCGCTCGACACCGGCGCGCACGTCACGAGCGCGATCGAGGTCGACTTCTCCCGCATCGTCGCGGCGCGCGAGAAGCTCAAGAAGGAGTACCAGGCCGCGTACGGGGTCAACCCGACGTACCTCGCGTTCGTCGCGAAGGCGACGGTCGAGACGCTGCGCGACTACCCGTACGTCAACGCCGAGATGCGCGGCGACTCGATCGTCACGCGCAGTTTCGTGAACCTCGGCATCGCCGTCGAGCTCGCGGAGGGGAAGGGACTCATCGTCCCGGTCATCCGCAACGCCGAAGGGCTCAACCTCCTCGGCCTCGCGCGCGGCATCGTCGACATCGCGAACAAGGCGCGCAACAAGCAGCTCGTCCCGGACGACGTCCAGGGCGGCACGTTCACGATCACGAATCCCGGCGGCTACGGCACGTTCCACGGCACCCCGGTCATCAGCCAGCCGCAGTCGGCGATCCTCGGCACGTACGCGCTCGTCAAGCGGCCGTGGGTCGTCGAGGACGAGCTCGGCCAGGACGTCATCGCGATCCGGCCGATGATGAACATCACGCTGACGTACGACCACCGCCTCGTCGACGGCGCCTACGCGGGCCGCTTCCTCCGCGATCTGCGCGAGCAGCTCGAGGGCTGGGAGGGCGACGGAGGCTGATGGGCCAGCGGCTCGTCCCGTTCCTCGGCTACGAGGACGCGGTCGCCGCGATCGGCTGGCTCTGCGCGGCGTTCGGCGCGGTCGAGAACGCCGATGCGCGCGCGACGGACGCCGAGGGCACCGTGATGCATGCCGAGCTCGACCTCGAGGACTCGACGATCTTCCTCTCGACGCCGTCCGGCTACGTCTCGTCGCTCCACCATCGCGAGAGCTGCGAGACGGAGCGGGCGATGCACAACAGCCCGTGGGTGATCGACGGGCTGTTCGTCGAAGTGGCCGACGTCGACGCGCATCACACACGGGCTGCCGAGCACGGCGCGACGATCGTCCGCGGACTCGACGAGCCCGGGGCGGGTATCGGGTGTATACGGCGGAGGACCTCGAGGGCCACCGCTGGATGTTCGGGCAGCGCCTCGCGGGCTAGCCGCGCACGCAGGCGAGCGCCGCGGCGATGTCCTCGGCGATCATCCGGCGCTTGCTCTTCTCGATGTAGAAGGCCGGGCCGACCTGGAGGTACGAAGGGAAGACGCGCATGCCGCGGAACCGGAAGTCGCCGCCGCGGATGCGGTACGTCGCGCCGGTAGGCACAGGACGCGGCTCGTGGTTCCGCTCCGCGATCACGTTGACGGCCTTGATCGCCAAGTCGCCCATCAGCAGAAGCACCTGCGCCAGCGGGAAGAGCCCGAGCTCCTCCTCGAGCAGGTACGAGCACGCTTCGATCGTCTCACGCGTAACCGGGTAGCCGGTCTTGCCGCACTTGACCGCGGTCGTGAGGTAGACGCCGAGCGCCTCGACGTCGGCGAGCGTCTCGACGTTCTCACCTGCGGCCCGGAACGCCTCGACGGTGCACAGCCAGTAGGCCGGATCCGGCGGCACGGCCCCGGCCACCATGACGATGGCGACGGAGTCCGGATTCCCCGGCCCATTTGGCACGGAGTGCCGGTCGAGCGCAACGCCACGGCAGGCGAGACGCTCGCAGCGGATCAGATCCGCAACCTGCATGGCCCGAGCGTACGTCGGCCCGACGTCGCCGCCATCGGTACTTTCAGGCGACGGCGCGGAGCACGCCCACGAGCGGGTGCGGGATCTCGTCGGGCTCCATCGCCTGGATCAGAAGCGGTGGGTAGCGGAGATAGCGGCCGCCGTTCTGGAGCCAGCGCCGCAGTTGCGCTTCGCAGGGACGGCCACGCCAGAAGAGCTGGTTCTGGAAGCTGCGGAAGACGTCGAGCTCGCCTTCGGCGGCGACCACCTTCTCGACCCGCTCCGCGCCGAGCGCGCGGATGAGCTCGTCCTCGACGTCCTTCACGCAGACGAACGTCGCGTCGCCCAGCACGCGGCGGAAGAAGCGCTCCTCGTTGAGGTCGCAGAGCCCGACGAGGCGCTCGCCTTCGTACTCGGCCGCCGCGCGCCTGATCGCCTGCGCGCCGCCGATCGGCACGATCTCGATCCCTTCGAGGTCGAGCCCGATCCGCCGCGCGACGGCCTCGACTGCGAGACGGTCGGTGATCCCTTCGACAAACACAGCGGCCATGCGAGAGACGCTAGCCATGTCCCTGGCGGCCCTGTCCTGAGGAGCCGTGTCCGAGCTAGCCTGACCACGTGGCCACCGGCGGCTATTTCCTCCAGCTCGGCGAGACGCCGTACCTCGAGGCGTGGGACCTCCAGCGCTCGCTCGCCGGAGCCGTCTCGCAGGGCGCGATCCCCGACACGATCCTCCTGCTCGAGCACCCGCCCGTCGTCACGCTCGGCCGTCGCACCGACGAGGCGGCGGAGCTCCACATCCCGACCGACGCGCGAGTCGAGATCGTCGAGACGAACCGCGGCGGCAAGTCGACGTTCCACGGCCCGGGCCAGCTCGTCTGCTACCCGATCCTCGACCTCAACCGCCACGGCCGTGACGTGAAGCAGTACGTCCGCGACCTGGAGGAGGCGCTGATCAAGACGCTCGCGCCGCTCGGCGTCGAGGGGACGCGGCTCGACGGCCTGACCGGCGTCTGGCTGCAGCGACCGCCGCGGAAGATCGCCTCGATCGGCGTCCACGTCTCGCGCTGGGTGACGACGCACGGCTATGCGCTCAACGTCGACCTCGACCCCGCACCGTTCACCGACTGGATCACGGCCTGCGGCTTGGAGGACGCGATGTTCACGACGATCGCGCGCGAGCTCGATCGGCCGGTGAGCGTCAACGAGGTGCGGCCGCACGCGGTCGCGGCACTCGAAGAGGTGTTCGGCCTCGAGCTCGAGGAGCTGCCGGCCGACGACGGGGCCGGGCTCTGGCCGCAGCCGCGCCACGCGCAGCTCGCGGCGAAAGCCTAGGGCAGCCACTCCTCGCGGAACTCGGCCGGCTCTTCCACCGGAAACCGCGCGTACGCGACCTTGGAGTCCGTCGTCTCCTCCTGTGCGGACGCGTCGTGCTTCATCGCGAGCTCGGAGAAGGGATAGGCGCCGGAGTCGTCGCCGCTGCGCGCCCCAAGAGCGAGGATCACGGTCGGCCCACCACCGGCTCCGACGATCGTGTGGGGAACGCCCGTAGGACAGTGGAAGTAGTCCCACTGCCGCAGTGGCCGCTCCTCGTCCTCGACGATCAGGACGGCCTCGCCGGAGAGCACGAGGAATCCCTCCTGGTCGCCCTCCCAGTGGTACATCGACATCGGATCGCCCGGGGCGAGGACGAAGAGGTTGGCGCCGACCTGGGCGCCGTCGCGAGGAACGAGCTCGGCGACGAATCCCCGCGGCCGGTCCTGCCACCACTCGAGGTCACGGACGTTGGACACCGACCAGGCGCCTGCGCTCAGTGCAGCCACTCCTCGCGGAACTCGGCGGGCTCCCGATCCGGGAAGCGGGCGTACGCGATGTCGCTGTCACTCGTCTCCTCCTCCGCCGAGGCGTCGTATTTCATCGCGACGTCCGAGTACGGGTACGCGCCCCAGTCGGGGCCACGCTGATGCTCGCGCGCGCCGAGGGCGAGGATCACGCACGGCTCCGAGCCGGCACCGACCCTCGTGTGCGGGACGCCCGGCGGGCAGTGGACGTAGTCCCACTGACGGATCGTCCGTTCCTCGCCGTCGATGATGAGGATCGCCTCACCGGCGAGGACGAGGAATCCCTCCTGGTCGGCCTCCCAGTGGTACATCGCCATCCTGTCGCCGGGCTCGAGGACGAAGAGGTTGACGCCCACATCCTGTTCGTCGCCCACGAACTCGGTGACATAGCCTCCCGGGCCGCGCTTCCACCACGTCATGTCCCGCACGTTGCGGACGAACCAGCTCATTGCGGAACTATGCCCGCAACCCGTCGAGGACGACCTCGAGGTACCGCCGCCACTCGCCCTCCGGAGCAGCGGTCAATGCGTCGCGGATGAACGGGGCGACTTGCGACGGCTTGACGTCCTTCCTGAGCGCGCCGGCACGCTGCGCGCGCGCCACGATCTTCGCGCCGAGCGCTTCGAGCTCGGCGGCTCCGGGCTTCTCGCCGCAGTGGGCGACGCACTTGTGCAGGCCCGGTGCGCTCATGCTGAGCTCGGCGACCCGGTGGACGAAGTCGAAGAACGCCGGGCCCGGATCCTCGGCCGCGAGCGCCTCCGCGGCGATGGCCCGCATCTCCTCCACCCGTCGCTCGATCACCGCGAACATCAGGTCGTCCTTCGTGGGAAAGCGACGGAAGACCGTCGCGTGCCCGACTCCGGCCCGCTTCGCGATCTCGTCGACACTCGCATCGGGCCCGGACGCGGCGAAGACCTCCGTCGCCGCGTCGAGAACCCGCTCGAGATTGCGTTGCGCGTCTGCGCGAAGCTCGACCATCTACGCCTCCGCTACGACCGGCTTGGCTGCCGTCGTCTGAATCGCCGCGACGTGATGCTTGCGCAGCAACGCGAGGATGACGACAAGACCACCGGCCACCAGGGTCGCAGCACCGATGAAGGCGTAGCGCCCTCCGTGCACGAGCTGCGGAGCCGCGAACGGATTGCCGTGCTCCTGGCTTGCGGCGATGGTCGTGAGGATCGCCAGGCCGAGCGCGCCGCCGACCTGCTGCGACGTGTTGAAGAGCCCGGACGCGAGGCCCTGGTCCTCGTCCTTCAGGCCGGTCGTGGCCATCAGCGTCAGGGGCATGAAGATCGCGCCCATCCCGAGCGCTGCGACCATCATTCCCGGCAGGACGTCGATCGCGTACGAGCCGTGCAGCGGCATGCGGGAGAAGAGGATGAGCCCGACGATCGTCAGCACCATCCCGACGATGGCAATCGGCCGGACACCGATGCGCGGCGCGAGACCCGAGGCGAGACCGGCGGAGACCATGATCCCACCCGTGAACGGCAGGAACGCCAACCCGGCCTTGAGCGGATGGAAGTGGAGCACGTCCTGGATGTACAGCGTGTTGAAGTAGAACATCGCGAACATCCCGGAGAAGGCGAGGAACATCGCGAGGTTCGCCGTCAGGAGCGAGCGGACGCGGAAGATCGACATCCGAACGAGCGGTTCCGCCGAGCGAAGCTCGATCTGCACGAAAGCGGTGAGCAGCACGGCAGCGGCGATGAACGAACCGACCGTCCACACGGATCCCCAGCCGTGGGTGTGACCGGTCACGAGGCCGTAGACGAGCACCATCAGCCCGCCGGTGACCGTGACCGCGCCGCCGAGGTCGTACGCCTTGTGCTCGTCGTCCGCCTTCGACTCGGGGACGATCCGAAGAGCCGCGATGAAGGCGACGATCCCGACCGGGACGTTGACGAAGAAGATCCAGCGCCACGAGAAGGACTGCGTGAGCCAGCCGCCGAGGACGAGACCGAACGCCGAGCCGCCGATCGCGATCGCCGCCCAGACGCCAAGTGCCCGCGCGCGCTCCTTCCCCTCCGCGAACGTCGTCGAGATGATCGACAGCGCAGCCGGCGAGATGAGCGCAGCACCGAAGCCCTGCAGCGCACGGAAACCGATCAGCATCCCCGACGTCGTCGCGAGGCCGTTGAGCAGCGACGCGCTCGTGAAAATGACGAGGCCGATCAGGAAGAGCCGCTTCCTACCCAGAAGGTCGCCGGCGCGTCCGCCGAGCAGCAGGAACCCCGCGAAGACGAGCGTGTACGCGTTGATGATCCACTGCAGGTTCGTGTTCGAGAAGTGGAGGGCAAGCTTGATGTGCGGGAGGGCGACGTTCACGATCGTGGCGTCGAGAACGACCATGAACTGCGCAAGGCAGATGATGACGAGGACGACCCAGGGGTTCGTGGAATGGCGGGACATGCGACTCCTTCGCGTAAACGGACTACTCAGTCCGTTTGACGGTAGCAGCGGTCGAGAAGTCTGCGCTACATAGACTTGAACGCGGTTCATGGAGACATCGCTTCCCGTCGCAGAGCGTCCCCGCCGCCCCGAATGGATGAAGGTGCGCGCCCCGTCGAAGGACGGCCAGTACTTCGACGTCCAGAAGCTCGTGCACGGCCTGTCGCTCCACACGATCTGCGAGGAAGCACGCTGCCCGAACATCTCCGAGTGCTGGGGACGTGGCACCGCGACGTTCCAGATCCTCGGCGAGACGTGCACCCGCGCCTGCCGCTACTGCTACGTCAACTCCGGGAAGCCCGAGGCGCCGCCCGACCCGCTCGAGCCGCTGCGCCTCGCGCAGGCCGCGGCGCAGATGCAGCTCAAGCACGTCGTCGTCACGTCGGTCGACCGCGACGACTTCCCCGACCGCGGCGCCGGCCACTACGCGGCGACGATCCGCGCGCTCAAGGCGAAGCTGCCCGAGTGCTCGGTCGAGGTGCTCACTCCCGACTTCCTCGGCGTGGAGGAGGAAGCGCTGCAGACCGTGCTCGCCGCGCGCCCCGAGGTCTTCAACCACAACATCGAGACCGTGCGCCGGCTCCACGCCCGGATGCGCGGCGCCAAGGCCGACTACGACAAGGCGCTGTGGCTCCTCCGCCGCGCGAAGGAGATCGCCGACTACCCCGTGCTCACGAAGTCGGGGATCATCGTCGGGCTCGGGGAGACGAACGACGAGGTCGTCGAGACGCTGCGCGACCTGCGCGCGAACGGCGTCGACGTCGTGACGATCGGCCAGTACCTCCAGCCGAGCGCGAAGCACGCGCCGATCGACCGCTGGGTGCACCCGGACGAGTTCCGCTGGTTCCGCGAGCAGGGAGAGGAGCTCGGGTTCGGCTCGGTCTTCTCGGGACCGCTCGTGCGCTCGAGCTATCGCGCGGACGAGCAGAAACACGCGGCAGACACGGGCCGCGGCGCGGTCGCGTACTAGACAAGAAGAGCACCGCCCGATCGTCCACGGTCTTGCCGTGTGCTCGACCTCGCTCGTGTGCAGACACCAGACCGCCGGCCTCGCTGCTCGGGCGATCGCAGAATGGGAAGGGCCCCCATGCGGGGGCCCTTCCAACGTGCTCCTACAGTCGCTGACTGAGGGCCGTTACGGCGTGAGCTGCCACACCTCGGTACCCCAGTTGTCGATCTGGTCAGCGCCATCGGGGCCGCCCGGGATCCACTCGTCCGCCGACCAGACGCTGCCAGTGGCCGGGTCGATCGCGATCCGCGAGTAGTCGCCCCAGCGCCGCCTCATGTAGCCAGGCTGGAAGGTCGAGAAGCTCACGTGCGGACCGGTGCCGGCGCCCGTGGTCGCGATCCGGCTGAACGTCTTGCCCGAGTTCTTCGAGACCACGTACCCGGTGCTCGGATTCAGCTTCGGGCCCGTCATGCTGAAGGACATGACGTAGTGGTTGTACTTGCCCGTCGTGTCGAAGGCCGATTGCACGAAGCTCGGCATGAGTATGTACGTGTTGGCCGCGCCGACGTAGCTCTGCTTGACGACCTTCAACTTCACCGGGTCGACCACAAACCACGCCGCACCGTCGACGACCGTCGGGTCTTTACCGACCGTCATCGACGTCGACAGGTCCGTGAACAGGAGGCCGTTGGACTGTTGCACCTGCTCGAGCCGCATGTCGACCGGATCGAGCGTCTTCTCCGGGACCGAGCACCAAGCCCCGAAGTTGAATACGCACGTCGTGTCGTCACCCGTGCTCTGAGCGGCGACGGGCTCCGAATACCGCTCGCTCCGGATGCTCGTCACGGACAGAACCGGGAGGGCTCCACCCGTCGTGAGCGTCTTGTCGCCGTTGACCCACGCAACGTCGAGCATGTGCTGCGTGGCCGCGTTCTGCTCGGACGCGAGGAGGTACTCCGTCGTCGTCCCGCCGGTTGCAGGCCGGAAGCTGTAGTAGTTCGAGCCCAGCGACCAGGAGGTGCTGGTCACCGACTTCGTGAGATGCACGAGCTGCGCCTTCGAGATCGCGAAGATGCTCGAGCCCGCGTACGTCTCCCCCTGACCGCAGAACTCGTTGATCGTGATGTACACCGCGTTGGTGTCGTAACCCTGGTGCGGGAAGTCGGGGAAGCAATAACCGGCGCCGTCCGAGGTGTCGACCGCGTAAGCGCCGTAGCCGTGGGGGCTGATCACGGCGAGGTTGGTCGTGTAGTACACGTTGTTCGGCGCACCGATCTCCGTGAAGAAGTACGTCCTCGTCTTCGCGTCGTAGTTGCACTCGGGATCGCCCGAGGAGTTCGCGTCGCTGAAGAGGTCAGCATTGCTATCGGAGAAGAGCGTGTGCCCGGAAGTGTCGAAGATCGCCCAACCGTCGTTCGTCATCTCGGTTACGACCGTCTGGCCTGCCGGAGTGGGGATGTTGTTGTAGCTGAGGGGCACTCCCGCAGCCTTGTACGGGGCCGCCGGACCGACACACAGACCTTGGTCGGGCGGCGTGTAGTGGAAGTGGGTATAGACCCGCTGCGAGAGATCCGTGATGCCCATGAAGTTGGCTCCCAGAATGGGATTGCTCCTCGCGGCGAAGTGGCTGGCGCGGGCATCGGGAACCAGCGACGTCGCCCCGAAGGGGCTTCCGGTGTCGGCCGGAGGCTGAAGCGGGCAGGGGCCTGTCGGGATGAGAGGCGTGGTGCCCTGGCACGCGACGAAGCTGTTGCTTGCCACGATGCCGGACGGCAGTTGGTGGCGGTTGGTGCTGAGCCTCGTAACGATCGAAACATGGCCTGCGTACTTCGCGGCCATAGGCTTCGCGGCGGCACCTGCAGCCGACGCCGTAACCGCAAACACAGCTGCGACGGCAAGCACGCCGAGAAGCGCGGAAACGACGGAGAACCGCCGCACCGGGAGATGATTGATCTTCACTATCTTCCCTTCTTCGAGTTGCTGGGCCTGATCCACAGAGCAACGCGAGGCGAGCGTCGAGCTCCCTCCAGAGCGATTCGTCACGCGGAATCCCTCGCGCACCCCTGACCATCTTCCGCTAATCGGGCGGCCAATTCAAGTGCCTACGTGAGGAGGCGGCGGATCGCGGTCAGCCGTGCGGCTTGGCCATCGCGCGATAGTCGAGCGCCTCGTCGAGAACCGAGTCCTCGACGCCCATCTCGCGCGCGACCTCGCGAAGCGAGCGTCCCGAAGCGGCGGATTCCTTGACGATCTCCGCCGCCTTGTCGTAGCCGATGTACGGGTTGAGAGCGGTCGCCGCGGACAGGGTCAGCTCGGCGTACCGCGCGCAGTTCTCGCGGTTCGCCTCGATCCCGTCGACGCACTTCTCCGCGAAGAGCCGGCACGCACTCGCGAGGAGCTTCACCGACTCGAGCACGTTCTTCGCGAGGAGCGGGACGAAGACGTTGAGCTCGAAGTGGCCCTGCATGCCGCCGATCGCGATCGCCGTGTCGTTCCCGATCACCTGTGCGGCGACCTGCGTGACGACCTCGGGCATGACGGGATTGACCTTGCCCGGCATGATCGAGCTGCCCTTCTGCAGCTCGGGGAGCATGATCTCGGCGAGGCCGGCCCGCGGGCCGGAGCCGAGGAAGCGGATGTCGTTCGAGACCTTCGTCAGCGATACGGCGACAGTCTTGAGCGCGCCGGAGACCTCGACGATCCCGTCGCGGGCGGCCTGCGCCTCGAACGGGTCGGCGGGCGCGGAGATCGTGAGGCCCGTCTCCTCGGAGAGGATCGTGCGCACGCGCGCGGCGAAGTCCGGATGCGTGTTGAGCCCGGTGCCGGTGGCGGTACCGCCGAGCGGGATCTGGCCGAGGCGCGGCAGCGCGTCCTCGACGCGCGCGACTCCCTGGCTCACCTGCGCGGCGTAGCCGGCGAACTCCTGGCCGAGCGTGACGGGGACAGCGTCCATCCAGTGCGTTCGGCCCGACTTGACGACGTCGTCGAACTCCTTCGCCTTCGCCGCGAGCGAGGCAGCGAGCTGCTTCATCGCCGGCAGGAGACCGTTCGTGATCTCGTCGAGCGCTGCGAGATGGACGGCGGACGGGAAGACGTCGTTCGACGACTGTCCCATGTTCACGTCGTCGTTCGGGTGGACGCCCTCGCCCGCGAGCGTCGCGATGACCTCGTTCGCGTTCATGTTCGAGGAGGTGCCCGAACCGGTCTGGAAGACGTCGATCGGGAACTGGTCGTCGAGCTCGCCGGCCGCGATGCGTGCCGCGGCGGCCGAGATCCGCTCCGCCTTCTCCGCGTCGAGCAGGCCGAGATCGGCGTTCGCGCGGGCGGCGGCTCCCTTGATGCGCCCGAGCCAGCGGGCGACCGACGGCGGGATCGGCTGACCCGAGACGGGGAAGTTCGCGACGGCCTTGGTCGTCTCGCCGCCCCAGAGCTCCTGGCGTTCGTCGGTGCTTGCCACGAGGGCGAGTTTAGGCGAGCGGTGTCCGCCGTCGCTGCGGTGAACTACGCGACCGAGGTCAGGCGGAGCTCGGAGAGCTTGCGCGGCCGCGGGCGGTGCTTGTCGTCGCCGGCGACCTCGAGGAGCGGCGCCCAGCCGAGGTACCCGCAGTTCTGGCACTCGGGCGATTCGAGGTGCTTGAACACGTCGCGGCGCGCGACGCGCGACGTGCCACAGCGAAGACATTCCACGACGAGCGAGTCCACGCGGGGTCCATCGGCCGCTAGACGGGCTTCCCGCTCCCTCGAACGAGGGGCTTGCTACGACGGATTGGCGGCGGAGAGAAGATCGTCCCAGGAGCAGAACTTCACCCGCGGGCGGCCGCTCTTCGCGCCGGCCGCGCGCTCGGCCGCGTCGATCGCCGCCCAGCCGGCGTACTCGACGACGCGCGCGCCACGCTCGGCGAGCAGCGCGTCGACGGCTTCGGCGGTCGCCCCGGGCTTCGGTTGGAGACGGCCGGAGGTGACGTCCTCGAGCAGGAGCTCGACGGTCTCGGTCGCGTCCTTCTTGTTCGTGCCGATCACACCGGTCGGGCCGCGCTTGATCCAGCCGGCGCAGTACACGCCGTCCGCGACGCGACCGCCTTCGTTCGCGATCGTGCCGCGGCCGTGGTCGAAGGGGACGCCGGGCAGCTCGACGCCCCGGTAGCCGACGCTGCGGAAGACGAGACCGCACTCGAGCGTCTCCTTCGCGTCCGTGGCGACCGCTCGCTCGTTCTCGTCGAGGACGTTGCGGACGAGCTCGATCCCCTCGACGCGCTCGTCGCCGAGGAGCGCGACCGGCGACTCGAAGAACCTGAAGACGACCCGCTTCGGCTTGCCCTCGGGCTCACGCGCCGCGAGCTCGCGCATCACGGCGAGGTTGCGCTCGGCGTTCGTGTCCTTCGGTTCTGCGCCATCGAGGTCGGCGGGATCGATGAAGACGTCGGCGTCGGCGAGCTCGCCCATCTCCTGCAGCTCCGGCGTCGTGAACGCGGCTTGTGCCGGGCCGCGGCGGCCGACGATAACGATCTCCTTGAGCGAGCACGACGCGATTGCCTCGATCGCCGCGTCGCTTGCGTCGGTCGGCGCGAGCTCCTCGCGCGTCAGGGCGAGCATGCGCGCGATGTCGAGCGCGACGTTCCCGACACCGATCACGACCGCGCGCTCGACGTCGAGGTCGAACGGGATGTCCTGGAAGTCGGGATGGCCGTTGTACCAGGCGACGAATTCCGTGGCCGGCCACGACCCGGGCAGGTCCTCGCCGGGGATCCCGAGCCGGCGGTCGGTCTGCGCGCCGACCGCGTAGATGACCGCGTCGTACAGGCGCGTGAGGTCGTCGGCGTGAAGGTCGCGGCCGACCTCGACGTTGCCGAGGAAGCGGAAACCCGGCTGCTCGGCGATTTTCTCGAAGGCGCGCGACACGGTCTTGAGCTTGGGATGGTCGGGCGCGACGCCGAGCCGGACGAGCCCCCACGGCGTCGGCAGGCGCTCGATCATGTCCACCTCCGCAGGAGGATCGGCGCCCAGCAGCGCGCCGGCTGCGTAGAAGCCGGCCGGCCCGGAGCCGACGACCGCGACGCGGAGGGGCCTCTCCATAGGAACGATGCTAGTGCGGGCTCAGGGCTTGGTGATACGTGATTCCACCGAGACCATCACCTTGCGCAGCAGCGCGTTGAGCTGCTCCATCTCCTTCGGGGTCAGAGCCGCTGCGAGAAGCTTCTCCTTCTCGCCCTGCACGCCCATGGCCTGCGTGACCTTCTTGCGGCCCTTCGCCGTGAGCTCGACGAGGACGCTGCGACGGTCGCCCGGGTCGCGGAGACGGCGGACGAGACCCTCGCCTTCGAGGTGATCGAGGCGAGCCGTCATCGTCCCGCTCGTCAGCTCGGCCCGGCGCGCAAGCTCGCCGGCGGAGCGGCGATCGCCTTCGGCCCAGCGCAGCGACATCAAGACCTTCCAGTCGCCGTTCGTGAGGCCCTGCTCGTCGAGCGTCTCGTCGAGCATCTTCCGGATCCGCAAGTCGAGACCATGGATGCGGTCGACGATGCCTTCGACCTCGAGATCGATCTGGGGAGGGAGGCGAGGCGCGATCTCCTCGAGCCACGAGTCGATGTGATCGCGCGCGCTCTGCTGTTCGGCCACGGTCGCCAGTGTCGATGAAATGTCTCTTGACGTCAAGACATCCAGGGTGGTAGCTTGCCGTCAAGTAGTTTGGTCTCAAACTAGTTTAGGAGGAAAGGGTGGCTGCAACTCAGACTTCATACGGCATCGTCTCGCTCGGCGACCACCTCGCCGAAGCCGAGGACGACGGGGGCTACGTCCAGCTCCGCCGCGATCTCGACATCGGCGCTTTCGGCGTCAACGCGGCGTTCCAGCGCAAGGCGGGCGAGCGGCTGGTCGGCGAGCACGACGAGGCGGGCCCCGGCTCCGACCGCCAGGAGGAGCTCTACGTCATCGTGCAGGGCGGCGCGACGTTCACCATCGACGGCGAGGACGTAGACGCCCCGCAGGGCACCGCGATCTTCGTCCGCAACCCGGACGCGAAGCGCAGCGCCGTCGCGACGGCGGATGACACCATCGTCCTCGCCGTCGGCGGACGCCGCGGCGAGGCGTACCGGCTCGGCCCGATGCAGTCGGCCGACGGCTTCTTCGACAAATACAACGCGAAGGACTACGCCGGCGCGCTCGAGGCGGCGCGTCGTGGTCTCGAGGCGTATCCCGGCAACGCTCTGCTGCTCTACAACGTCGCGTGCATGTCGGCGCTGCTCGGCGATCGCGAGACGGCCCTCACGGCCCTCGCCGAGTCGGTCACCAAGTGGGAGCCGTACAAGGAGCTCGCCCGCGACGACGACGACTTCACGTCCCTCCGCGACGACCCGAAGTTCGTCGAGCTCGTCGCCTAGTCGGAACCGCAGGGCGGAGCGTCTGCAGGCGCTTCGCCCTTTCCCCGCTTGATCCGGGCGCGGAAAAGGTCGAAAATCGGTCGGGCCCAGTTCGTACTACGAAACAAGGGGACGAAGATGAAGACACGGCTTTCGCTGGTCGCAACAGGAGTCGTTGCGGCCGCCGCCCTCGTGACGGCCTCGCTCGCGCTCGCGGGCGCGAACGCTGCCACTCTCCACCTCACCGCGAAGGACAACAACAAGTCCTTCACCGTGCACAGGCACTGCGCGATCGTCATAACGCTCAGAAACCCCGGCTGGGATGGGGGCTATCACTGGACACGCGGGTACTCGTCAGGAGTCAAGCTCGTCTCGCACCGCTACATCGCGCCGAAGCAGAAGCCCGGCACGGTGGGCGGAGGAGTGGGGAAGGACATCTGGCGCTTCACGGTCGTGGGCCCGACGATGACCGAGGGCGAGATCCAGCTCCGTTACGTCTCGCCGGCGAGGAAGGTCGACCACAAGTTCGTGGTGGGGATCAGAGTCGGCTAGGCGCGATGAAACTCCGCAATTTCCCCTCTTGTACCCGGTGCATTGGCGTCGGACGATGGCCCGGTAACTCGACGTTCGAACGAATGGGGATGGAATGAAGCTCAAGCACCTACTGCTCGCGACGAGTCTCATGGCCGCGGCCGCGCTCGGCGTCGCCACCGTGGCGCTCGCCGGCAGCAACAACCGCGTCTCGTGCGGCGGCGGGAAGCTCGTCGTCAACGTGACGTACGGGCTGTACAACGACTACGACAGCGGTGTCGGCGGCAACGCGTGGGCCAACGACACGATCAACCGCCACCTGCAGGTGTTCGCCCTCGGCGGCGGCATGTACTGCGCGGTCGTCAACGACACGGGATCGTTCGTGACGTTCGCCGGCGAGAGCCCGAACGGGACGGGCACCGTGTCGGCGGGCATCAAGGGCGTGATCAACGGTGGCTACACGTCGACCGTGTTCTCCGGGACTCTCAGCTCGAGCCCGGGGTATGCCGCGAAGGGGAATCTCGGCTCGTTCGACCTCCAGTGCGTCGACGCCAACACGTGCACCGGCGTGTGGCCGAGCTTCCTGAGCTACTTCAGCAGCAACACGTGGGACTACAACTACTCCACGTGGGGCTGGACGTACCACACCGCGCAGAACGGCAACTGGACGAACTCGTCCACCGTCAATAGCGGCGACATCACCGGCTGAGCCGGTCAGGCACGTCGGAGGGGTTGCGCTCTTCGGAGCGCGACCCCTTCTCTCTCAGTGGCTGCAGCCGGAGCCGCAGCCCGCGCCGGCGTCGGCCGGAGCCTCGCCGTCGGCAACGGTGAAGGAGTGCCCGCAGCCGCACGACGCGGTTGCGTTCGGGTTCTCGATCTTGAACCCGGACTCCTGGATCGTCTCGAGGTAGTCGACGCGCGCGCCCATGAGGTACGGGGCGCTGAACGGGTCGACGACGACGGTGACGCCCTCACACTCGAACTCGTGGTCGCCCTCCTGGGCGCCGCGGTCGAAGCCGAGGCCGTACTGGAAGCCGGAGCACCCGCCGCCCTCGATGGCGACGCGGAGAACGGAGACGTCCTCCTCGCCGGCCAGCAGCGCGCTGATCTTCGCGGCCGCCGCGGGGGTGAGGGAGACGATGCTCTCGGTGCGCTCGACGGTGGCCATGCAGTCATGGTACCAACGCAGTCCGTCCCCAAACGGGTGGACTTTGTAACAGCGGTAGCAGGCTTGGCTCCGCCGTTCCGGTACCCGCAAGTGCCGCCGGCACGGCGTTGTTATTGTCGGCGATTGGGTGAGCGCCGATGCTGAGTAGCTGGTTGCCGTTCTTGATTTATGGCCTGTTCGCGCTCGTGATTCCGAGCTCGATGATGGTCATGTCGTTCAAGTTCTCGCAGCGTCCGGCGCGGCGCACGAAGGCGCGGACCGTCCCCTTCGAGTCGGGCGTGTCGCGCGGGCCGATGCGCCAGCAGCGCTTCAGCGTGAGCTTCTACCTCACGGCGATGCTGTTCATCGTCTTCGACATCGAGATCGTCTTCCTCTACCCGCTCGCCGTGCAGCTCCACGCGCTCGGCTGGTTCGGGTTCAGCGAGCTCGCCTTCTTCGTCCTCATCCTCCTCGTCGCCTACGTCTACATCTGGCGCAAGGGAGCACTCGAATGGTGAACCGTGGCTGACGAGCAGCAAGAGCCGATCACGCGCCTGCGCGACTACGGCCTCCAGTCCGAGCGTCTGCTCTGGCCGACGAAGGGGCCGTCGCGCTTCGAGGAGTCGCTCGGCGTCGAGGAGCTCGAGCGTGCGCTCGGCATCACGACGCTCGAGAAGGCCGTGCGTTGGGCGCAGACGAAGTCGATGTGGCCGGACACGTTCGGCCTCGCCTGCTGCGCGATCGAGATGATGTCGATCGTCTCCTCCCGCTACGACCTCGCGCGGTTCGGGATGGAGGCCTTCCGCTCGTCGCCACGCCAGGCCGACCTGCTCATCGTCTCGGGCCGCGTCGCGCACAAGATGGCCGAGCCGCTCCGCCAGATCTACGACCAGATGCTCGAGCCGAAGTGGGTCATCGCGATGGGCGTCTGCGCGAGCTCCGGCGGGATGTTCAACAACTACACGATCCTTCAGGGCGTCGACCGCATCGTCCCCGTCGACATCTACATCCCCTTCTGCCCGCCGCGGCCCGAGGCGCTCATGGAAGGAATCATCCGCCTCCACGAGGCGCACCAGGCCGGCATCCCGCCCGCGTACGAGCGGAACGGAGTCGCGACATGACGCAGTGGAGCGACCTTCCGGGTTACGTGTCGGACAAGGACGGCGCCGACATGCCGACCGTGACGGTCGAGCGCGAGCGCATCCGCGAGGCGTGCGAGTACGCGCGCGACCAGCTCGGCTTCGCCATGTGCGTCGACGTCGTCGCCACCGACTACCTCGAGTGGGGCGGCAAGGGCGTGTCCGGGTACATCGGCACGGCGACCGGCCGCGACCTGAACAAGCCGATGACGGAAGGTCTCCAGGCTCTCCCGGACCCGAAGCCGAAGCGCTTCTCGATCAGCTACCACGTCCTCGGCCTCCGCCAGGGCGCCCCGCGTGTTCGCCTGCAGTGCTGGGCATCCGACGGCGAGAGCGTGCCGAGCGTCGTCTCCGTCTGGCCGACGTGCGACTGGCACGAGCGCGAGCAGTTCGACCTCATGGGCATCGTCTTCGACGGCCATCCGAACCTCGAGCGGCTCCTCATGCCGGAGGACTGGGAAGGACACCCGCTCCGCAAGGACTACCCGCTCGGCGGCGAGCCCGTCCGTTTCTCGGACGCCGTATGAGCACCGTCGCCGACAAGACCAAGATCTACGAGGGCACGCGAATCCCGGCGCGCGTCCCGACGATCCTCGACGTCCCGCCCGAGCTGCGCGACGACGAGGACGTCCTCCAGGTCAACTTCGGCCCGAACCACCCGTCGACGCACGGCGTGCTCCGCCTCATCGTCGACCTGCACGGCGAGGAGGTCGTCGGCGCCTCGGCCGTCATCGGCTACCTCCACACCGGCTTCGAGAAGACGATGGAGTCGAAGACGTACTGGAAGTGCGTGACGTATCCCGAGCGGATCGACTACGTCGGCTACCAGAACAACGAGCTCGTCTTCGTGCTTGCAGTCGAACAGCTCCTCGAAATGAACGTGCCGACGAAGGCCACGTGGATGCGGATGCTCCTGTGCGAGCTCAACCGCATCCACTCGCATCTCATCTACCTCGGCACGTCGGCGCTCGAGCTGGGAGCGATTTCGATGTTCTGGTACTGCTTCC
This sequence comes from Gaiellaceae bacterium, assembly GCA_035532455.1. Taxonomy (GTDB): domain Bacteria; phylum Actinomycetota; class Thermoleophilia; order Gaiellales; family Gaiellaceae; genus Palsa-739. Next base: position 27,904 of record DATKRA010000039.1, read on the forward strand.
GCGAGCGCGAGACGATCCTCGACCTGTTCGAGCTCGTCACCGGCCAGCGGATGCACACCCGCTACTTCCAGGTCGGCGGGCTCGCGGAGGACATCCCGACGGGCTTCTATCCCGAAGCGCGCAAGTTCATCGAGTGGATGCCGCACGCGCTCGACGACTACCGCGGTCTCCTCGACAAGAACCAGATCTGGCTCGAGCGGACGGTGGGGATCGGCAAGCTCTCCGCCGCAGACGCGATCGCGCTCGGGCAGACCGGCCCGAACCTCCGCGCCTCGGGCGTCGACTGGGATCTCCGCCGCGACGCGCCGTACCTCCACTACGACCAGGTCGACTTCCGCGTGCCGGTCTATCCGAACGGCGACGTCTACGACCGCTACCGCGTGCGGATGGACGAGATGGCGGAGTCGAACAACATCGTCCGCCAGTGCCTCGACAAGCTCGAGCGGATGGAGGGCATGCCGTGGATCGCCGACGACCGCAAGGTCGTGCTGCCGCCGCGCGAGGAGCTCCACACGTCCATGGAGAGCTTGATCCATCATTTCAAGATCGTCACCGAGGGCTTTCGCGTCCCGGCCGGCGAGATCTACGTCGCGATCGAGTCGCCGCGCGGCGAGTCGGGGTGCTACCTCGTCTCGGACGGTGGCCCGAAGCCGTGGCGCGTCCATTTCCGCGCGCCGTCGTTCGTCGCCCTCGAGGCGACCGCGACGTGCCTGCGCGACACGATGGTCGCCGACCTGATCGCCGTCGTCGGCTCGCTCGACGCAGTGATGGGGGACACCGACCGATGAGCACGTTCTACGAGGACGTGCAGAAGATCCGCGCGCGCTATCCCGAGGGCTCGCACTCGGCCGCGCTGCCGGCGCTGCGGCTCGCTCAGGAGAAGCACGGCTACCTCTCCCGCGAGGCGCTCGAGGAGACCGCCGACGCGCTCGATGTGACGCCGGCCTTCTGTTACTCCGTCGCGACCTTCTACGACATGTTCCATCTCGAGCCGCTCGGCACCCACACGGTCGAGATCTGCACGAACCTCCCGTGCGCGCTCTGCGGTGCCCAGAAGGTCGTGGAGGCGTTCGAGGACGCGCTCGGATGTAAGGCAGGCGAGACGACCGAGGACGGCAACGTCACGCTGCGCGCCGTCGAGTGCCTCGGAGGCTGCGGCTACGCGACCGTCGTCGCCGTCGACCACCGCTACCGCCACAACGTCAAGCCCGAAGACGCGCGGGAGATCGTCGAGGGGCTCGATGGCTGAGACGCAGATCACGACGCTCCTCGGCGGCACCGAGGATCACGACCTGACGAAGCTCGCCGAGTACCGCGCGATCGGCGGATACGGCGCCGGGCTCGAGCGGGCGCGCGCGATGACCTCCGACGAGCTCATCGACGAGCTCCAGAAGGCGACGCTACGCGGGCGTGGCGGCGCAGGCTTCCCGATGGGACGGAAGGCGTCGCTCATCGACCGCAAGAGCGCGAAGCCGAAGTACCTCGTCGTCAACGCCGACGAGTCGGAGCCGGGTGCGTTCAAGGACCGGCAGGTCATGGCGACCGTCCCGCACCGGCTCATCGAGGGCTGCCTCATCGCCGCCCACGCGATCGAGTCATCCGACGTGTTCATCTACATCCGCGGCGAGTACCTGACGGAGTACGAGATCCTTGCCGCCGCGGTCGAGGAGGCGCGCAAGGCGAAGCTCCTCGGCGGCGTCGAGATCACGGTCCACCGCGGCGCCGGCGCGTACATCTGCGGCGAGGAGACGGCGCTGCTCGAGTCGCTCGAGGGGAAGCGCGGCCAGCCGCGTCCGCGCCCGCCGTTCCCGCCGATCCAGGGCCTCTACTACGCGCCGACGCAGATCAACAACGTCTGCACGATCGCGACCGTCCCGCTTGTCCTGGCTATGGGCGCGGAGGAGTTCGCGAAGACCGGCGTGCCGAGCTCGCCGGGGACCGCGATCTTCTCCGTCTCGGGGAACGTCGCGCGGCCCGGCAACTACGAGCTGCCGCTCGGGACGCCGATGCGCACGCTCCTCTACGACTACGCCGGCGGCATCGCCGACGGCCGCGAGCTGAAGGCGGTGATCCCGGGCGGCTCGTCCGTCCCCGCGCTGACCCCGGATCAGATCGACGTGCCCCTCGACTACGACTCGCTCGGCGCGATCGGGACGTTCTTCGGCGCCGCGTCGCTCATCGTCGTGGACGACCGCTGCTGCATGGTGCAGCTCGCCCTCCGCTCGACGAAGTTCTACATGCACGAGTCGTGCGGCAAGTGCACGCCGTGCCGCGTCGGGACGCGCTGGATGGTGCAGATCCTCGAGTCGATCGAGAACGGGACCGCGACGCGCGCCGACCTCGACCTGCTCGACTCTGTCGGCGACAACATCCTCGGCAAGGTCCTGTGCGCGCTCGGCGAGTTCGCGGTCTATCCCGTCGCGAGCTACCTCCACAAGTGGCGGGACGAGTTCGTCGCCCACGTCGACGGCGGCGGCTGCCCCTTCCACGGCACGTCGTCCCTCGACGGGATCCTCGCCCCGTCCGACCAGCACGCGCCCGCGCCGGTGCCCGCATGAGCGCGGAACTCGTCAAGGTCAAGATCGACGAGCGTGACGTCCACGTCCCGAAGGGGACGGGCATCGTCGAGACCGCTCTCGCCGCCGGGATCGAGATCCCCGTCTTCTGTTACGAGCCGCGCCTCGGCGCGCCGGTCGGCGCCTGCCGCATGTGCCTCGTCGAGGTGGAGGGCATGCCGAAGCTCCAGACCGGATGCACCCTGACCGCGGCCGACGGGATGGTCGTCAAGACGGCGCGCACGTCCGAGAAGGCCGCGGGCGGCCAGAAGGGGACGCTCGAGTTCATCCTCGTCAACCACCCGCTCGACTGCCCGGTCTGCGACAAGGGCGGCGAGTGCCCGCTGCAGGATCTGACCTTCCGCTACGGGCCGGGCAACACGCGTATGACCTTCGAGAAGGCGACGTTCGAGAAGCCGATCCCGATCTCGCCGACGATCTCGCTCGACCGCGAGCGCTGCATCCTCTGTTACCGCTGCACGCGCTTCAGCTCCGACGTGAGCGAGGACGGGCAGCTCGTCGCCGCCAACCGCGGCGCGATGTCCGTGATCACGACGTTCGAGGATGTGCCGTACACGGGTGCGTTCACGGGCAACGTCACCGAGCTCTGCCCGGTCGGCGCGCTGCTACCGACCCAGTACCGCTTCGAGGGCCGGCCGTGGGAGATCGTCGACATCCCGACCGTCTGTGGGCTCTGCCCTGTCGGCTGCAACGTCAACGCGACCGTGCGCGAGGAGAAGGTCAAGCGGATCCTCTCCCGCAACCACTTCGAGGTCGACGAGGGCTGGATCTGCGACAAGGGCCGCTTCGCCTTCACGCACCTGCGCGCCGAGGATCGCCTGACGGCGCCGCGGCGCCGGGCGCACACGATCTCGTGGGCGGACGCGATCGACGAAGCCGAGCGGCTGCTGCGCGGCGCGAGCGGGCGGATCGTCACCGCCCTCTCCGGCTCCGAGACGGTCGAGCAGGCGTACGCGCTCGGCAAGCTCCTGCGCGCCGGGCTCGGCTCGCACGAGGCGGTGCTACCGGAGGAGGTCTCGGGCGCGCTCGACGGCTACCGGCTGCCGCTCTCGGCCATCCGCGACGCGGACGCCGTCGTCGTCCTCGGCGACGTGCCGGTCGTCGAGCGCGCGCCGGTCGTCGACCTCTGGATCAAGGCCGCGCGCCGGAACGGCGCCCGCATCCTCGACTCCGTCGGCGGCGTCGGGAAGGCCGAGCGCGTGGTGCTCATCTGGTCGGGGCCCGGCGGCCACGGCGGCGCGACCGTTGCGAAGCTCGCCGAAGAGCTCGTTCTCGCCGGCCGCGAGGGCTGCGGCGCCTTCTACCTCCCCGAGACGCCGAACGGCCGCGGCGTCGCCGACGCGTGGGCCGCCTGCTGCGACGACGAGGCGCCGGAGTCCGAGTCGATCGGCGTGCTCGTCATATCCGGTGACGAGGCCGCCGCGAACCCCGACGTCCGCGTGCTCGCCGAGCGGGCCGAGGCGACGATCGTCATCTCGATGTTCGAGCTGGAGGACGGCTGGAGCCCGGATCTCCTTCTGCCGGGCACGAGCTACCTCGAGCGCGACGGGACGTTCGTCAACCTCGAGGGGCGCCTGCAGCGGCTGCGCCGCACCGTGACGCCGCCGTGCCCCGACGAGCTCGAGTGGATCGCGGAGCTCGCGGCGCGCTTCGAGGTCGACGTCGCGCCGTACGCGGCCGGTGTCTTCGGCGAGGTGTCGGCGAAGGTCTACGGCGGGCTCTCGTTCGGCGAGGTCGGCGAGCGCGCCCCGCTCCGCGTCTATCCCGATGCCGCGACCCGCGTCGACGCGCCCGTGCAGCCCGAGTCGACCCCGAAGCCCGGACAGGGCGAGGTTCGGCTCGTCGCGTACAAGCCGCTCTTCTCCGGCGCCGCGGTCGAGAGGGTCGCCGAGCTCCAGTTCCAGCGGCCGCAGCCCGAGCTCGAGCTGTCGCCGGAGGACGCCGGCTGGCGCGGAATCGAGAGCGGCGACCTCGTCACCGTCGGGACGAACGGCAGCGCGATCACGTTGCCGGCGCGCATCAACCGCCGCCTGCGCAAGGGAGTCGCCCGCGTCGCCATCGAGCACGCGAACGGCCTCGGCGGGGTCGTCCAGCTGAGCCGCGCCACCGATGAGGTCGGCGCATGAAGGCGCGTCTTGACACCACAGGAGCGCCGCTCACGCCACTGACGCGTCGCTGGCAAAGGAGCCAAGCGGGCGGCGCGCAGGACAGTACGCCTGGTACGGACAAGCGCCGCCCGCGCAGGATCCTGCCGTCCAGCGGCGCGAGCCTTCGGCGGAGCCCAGCTCCGCTGGGCGGGAGCCGAAGGAGGTCAGTGGCGTGAGCGAGCCGTGGTGGATCGCGATCATCGAGGCGATCGTCATCGTCAACATCCTGCTCGGGCTCTTCGCATACCTCACGCTGATCGAGCGGAAGCTCATGGGCCGGATGCAGCTCCGCTACGGCCCGAACCGCGCCGGGCCCTTCGGCCTGCTCCAGCCGATCGCCGACCTCGTGAAGCTCGTCCGCAAGGAGGCGTTCTCGCCGTCGTCCGCGATCGAGCTGCCGTACATCCTCGCGCCGGTCGTCTCGGCGTTCACGGCGATCGCAGCCTTCGCGTTCATCCCGTGGGGGCCGGGCTGGACGGTGCACGGCTGGCGGATCAACGGCGAGGTCGCGAACGTCTCGATCGGCCTGCTCGCGATCTTCGCGCTCGGCTCGATCGGGATCTACGGCTTCATCGTCGGCGGCTGGGCGTCGGAGTCGAAGTACTCGATCCTCGGCTCGATGCGCACGTGCGCGCAGCTCGTCTCGTACGAGGTCTCGCTCGCGCTGAGCGTGCTCGGCGTCGTCATCCTCGGCCGCTCGCTCAACCTGCCGGAGATCGTCGCGCGCCAGGGCCACTTCCTTCCCTACGCCGCGCCGGAGTTCGTCGGCCTGATCGTCTTCTTCTTCGCCGGGATCGCCGAGACGAGCCGCGCCCCGTTCGACCTGCCCGAGGCGGAGCAGGAGCTCGTGGCCGGCTACCACACCGAGTATTCGGGGATGCGCTGGGGCCTGTTCCAGATGGCCGAGTACATCAACATGATCACGCTCTCCGGCCTCATGACGACGCTGTTCTTCTCGGGCTGGCACGGGCCGTGGGACATCGGGCCGATCTGGTTCCTCCTCAAGACGATGGCCGTGCTCTTCGTCTTCATCTGGCTGCGGACGACGCTGCCGCGACTGCGGTACGACCAGCTGATGCGCTTCGGCTGGAAGATCCTGCTGCCCGTCGCGACCGTCAACGCCGTCGTCACCGCGGCCCTCGTCGTGGGGTTCGGCGGATGACGCAGCCACTCTCCACCCTCAAAGGCTTCGGCGTCACCTTCAAGCAGATCTTCAAGAAGCCGATCACGCAGCAGTACCCGGAGTACAAGCGGCCGGTCTACCCGCGCTTCCGCGGCCGGCACCGGCTGTGGACGCACGAGAACGGCCTGGAGAAGTGCGTCGGCTGCTCGCTCTGCGCGGCTGCGTGCCCGGCCGACTGCATCCGCGTCGTCGCCGCGGAGAACACGCCGGACAACCGCGTCTCGGCCGGCGAGCGGTACGCGCGGATCTACGAGATCAACCTCTCGCGCTGCATCTTCTGCGGCTACTGCGAGCTCGCGTGCCCGTTCGACGCGATCACGCTCGGCAACGAGTACGAGCTCTCCGAGTACAACCGCGACGACCAGATCTACACGAAGGACATGCTCCTCGCGCCGCCTGTCAAGGAGATCCCCGTCGCGGACGCGATGCTCTACGACACTCCGATCCCCTTCTACAAGTCGAGCTCGTGAACGCAGGCGTTCGCATCGCTCTCACGGGGGAAACCATGTTTCCCCCGTGGACCCCCTTCTTTTTCGCGGCCCACAAAGGACCGCGGTTTGCGCTCCGGCAAGAGCGCGGTCTTGCCTCCGCGTGCTCCAGGCCGTTCAACCTTCAGCGTGAAGGTCAAAGACCGTGACTCCCGTCCTAGCCTCGGCCGGAAACGTGGTCGTGTGGATGGTCTGGGTCGTGGCCGGCTTCTCGTGCCTCGCGTCGGGCGTCGCGGTGATCTCCTTTCGGAACCCGTTCTTCTCGGCGCTCGCGCTGATCGGGAACCTCGCCTCGCTCGCCGTCATGTACCTGCTGCTGAGCGCGGAGTTCGTCGCCGCCGCGCAGGTGCTCGTCTATGCGGGCGCCGTTGTCGTGATGTTCCTCTTCGTGATCGCGTACGTCGGACCGCGGCAGGAGGAGGCCTGGAAGGACGGGCCGCGCCTGCAGACGCTCGGCGCGGTGCTCGCCGCCGGCGCATTGCTCGTGGAGATCATCGTCGCCGTCTCCCTTGCCGCCGGCCACGACCTCGGCCACGACGGCACGGTCGGCCCCGTGTTCGGGTCGCCGTCGTACATCGGCCGGCTCTTCCTCGTCGACCACCTGCTCGCGTTCGAGATCACGTCGGTGGTCCTGCTCATCGCCGCAATCGGCGGCGTGATCCTCGGCTCGCACTCGAAGAGGACGGAGAGCATCGAATCGTGAGCGGCCCCGGCACGACCTGGTACCTCGCGCTCGCGGCGTTCCTGTTCGGGATCGGCGCGCTCGGCGTCCTCATCCGGCGCAACCCGCTCATCGTCCTGCTCTCGCTCGAGCTGATGCTGAACGGCGGCAATCTCGCGCTCATCGCCTTCTCCCGCCACTTCGCGAACGGCACGGGACAGATCTTCGGGCTCGCCGTGATGGCCGTCGCCGCGTCGGAGGTCTGCGTCGGCCTCGGCCTCGTCGTCGCGATCAACCGCAAGAAGCTCGCGCTCGACGTCGACCGCCTCTCGGAGCTGCGCGGATGACCTACGGAGCCTGGATCTGCCTCGTCGCGCCTCTCGCCGCGACGATCGTCATCCTCCTCGGCGGGACGAAGCTCACGCGGCGCACCGCGGCCTGGCTCTCGACGACCAGTGTGTTCGTCGCGTTCGGCGGCGCCGTCTGGGCGTTCCTCGGCGTCCACGCGCAGCATGTGACCCAGAACGCATCGTGCAACAGCTTCGGCCTTCGCTGCCACGCACCCGGCGAGCTCACGACCGCGTGGACGTGGCTCGCGTCGGGCAACTTCCACGTCGGCCTGCAGCTCCTCGTCGACCCGCTGAGCACCGTGATGATGCTCATCGTCAGCGGCGTCGGCGGGCTCATCGTCCTCTACTCGATCGGCTACATGGACGGCGATCCCGAGGAGCGCCGCTACTTCGCGTACATCGCGTTCTTCGTCTTCTCGATGCTCATGCTCGTCGAGGGCGGCAACCTGTTGCTCCTTCTCGCCGGCTGGGGGCTCGTCGGCCTCTCCTCGTATCTGCTCATCGGTTTCTGGCACGAGCGGCCGAGCGCCGTGCGGGCGGCCAAGAAGGCGTTCGTGATGAACGCGTTCGGCGACGCGACGATGGCGCTCGCGCTGTTCGTCCTCGTCGCGCACTACCACTCGCTCTCATTCGGCGTGCTCGGCGGCTCCGGGCTCTCGCAGTCGACGGCCAACTGGGTCGCGCTCGGCCTCCTCGGAGGCGCCGCGGCGAAGTCGGCGCAGATCCCGCTCCAGACCTGGCTGCCGGACGCGATGGAGGGCCCGACACCGGTCAGCGCCCTCATCCACGCGGCGACGATGGTCACCGCCGGCGTCTACCTCATCGCGCGCACGCACCTCATCTTCGAGCAGGCGCGCACGATCGAGCTCATCGCGGCCGGCATCGGTGCGCTGACGCTTCTCGTCGCGGGGCTCATCGCGCTCGTTCAGACCGATATCAAGCGCGTCATCGCGTACTCGACGATGTCGCAGATCGGCTACATGTTCCTCGGCGCCGGGGTCGGGGCGTACTCGAGCGGGATGTTCCACCTCATGACGCACGCCTTCTTCAAGGCGCTGCTCTTCATGACGGCCGGCCTCGCGATCCACGCGCTGAGCGGGGAGCAGGACATCCGCAAGATGCGCGGCCTCGGGAAGGTCATGCCGTTCACGAAGTGGTGCTTCCTCGCGGGCGCACTCGCGCTCGTCGGGATCCCGCCGTTCAGCGGCTTCTTCTCGAAGGATTCGATCGTCGCCGCGACCGCGGCGCTCGGCACGTGGTACGGCTGGGTCTTCTGGCTGTGCGGCATCGCCGGCGCGCTGCTCACCGGGCTGTACACGTTCCGCCTGTGGTTCCTCGTCTTCCCCGGCGAGCCGAGCCCGTTCGTCCTCGAGCACCATCACAGGCACGGCCGCTGGGGCGAAGGGCCGTGGACGATGCTCCTGCCCGTCGGTGTGCTCGCCGT
>DATKRA010000040.1:0-24104 GCA_035532455.1 Gaiellaceae bacterium
GATGGCGAGCGGCGTCCCCGTCATCGCCGGCCGCGCGCCGTCGATGGACGAGTGGATCCAGAGCGGCCACGGCGGCGAGCTCGTCGAGCGCCACGACGTCGGCACGGTCGCGCAGGCGATGGTCACGCTCGCCCGCGACCCACAGCTCCGCAAGACGTACGGCGAGCGGAACCTGCAGGAGGTCCATTCCCGCTTCGGCGACCCGACGGCGCAGCTGGAGCAGGTCTACCGCGAGATGTTGGGTCGATGAGGAGGGTCCTTGCGCTTGCCTTCGACGGCGCGGATTACGAGCTCGTGCAGCGCCTCATGGGCGAGGGCAAGCTCCCGACGATCTCGCGCCTCGCGCGTGAGGGGACGTTCGGCCCGCTCCGCTCGACGATCCCCGCGTTCACGCCGACGGCATGGTCGTCGTTCATCACGGGGCTCAACCCGGGCGGCCACGGCGTCTTCAACTTCACGACGAACCCGAACCGCGGCACGCAGAAGCTCGAGAGCGCGGCGAGTCGCGGCGGGACGCCAATCTGGCGGCTGCTCGGGGCGGCCGGCATCCGCTCGGCTTTCGTCGGGATCCCGTTCACGTATCCCGCGGAGGAGATCGACGGCATCGTCGTCACCGGGTACGGCGGCCCCGAGCGCCCGCAGATCCGCCCCGCGAGCGCCGCGGAGAAGATCTTCGCCGCCTACCCCGACCTCGTCACGGCACACCACCCGATGGCGGAGCGCTGGTGGGAGGACTTCCCCGCCTACACCTCGCGCCTCATCGAGCACGCCGAGCAGATGGCCGGCGTGTGCAAGCTCTGCTTCGAGCTCGAGCCCGACCTCGGCCTGCTCGCCGTCGACTTCATGAGCACCGACCACGTCGGCCACCTCGGCTTCGCGCGCTTCGACCCGAACCATCCGGCGCACGCGGTGACCGGCTCCGGCGACGAGCTGCTGCAGGTGTACGAGACGGTCGACCGGCTCTGCGGGGAGCTGATCGACGCCGCTACTGCGCAATACGGCGAGGAGCCGACCGTGCTCCTTTTTTCCGACCACGGCATGAAGCCGATCTACTGGATGTTCCACATCGACCGCTGGCTCGAGGAGCGCGGCCATCTCCGCTTCCGCAAGCGGTCGCTGCAGCCGTGGCGGCGCGGACCGCTCGACTGGTTCGCGCGCGTCGACCAGAAGCTCGTGCGGACGGTGCCGTGGTACGGGCGCGCGCTCGACGCCATCCCGTTCCTCCCCCGGCCCTCCACGGACCGCCTGTTCGCCGACATCGACTTCGGCTCGACGCGCGCGTACGGCTTCGCCTCGCAGGGCCAGCTCTACCTCGGCGAGCTGACGGGCGCACGCCACGACCGCGCCTACATCGACGCACTTGCGGCGGAGATCGCCGAGATCCCGCATCCCGAGACCGGCGAGCCGGCATTCGAGGTGCGGCGGAAGGAGGAGCTGTGGTCCGGCCTGTTCCTCGACAAGGCGCCGGAGCTGATCCTCCTCCCGCACGACGAGCGGATCAACGTCGACCCCTCGCGCCGCCGCTGGACCGAGGCGTTCGAGCGGCACGAGAAGCTCGACCCCGAGGTCTCGTACGGCTACTCCGGCCACCACGGCGTGACCGGCATCCTCGCCGCCGCCGGGCCGGGACTCCAGCTCGCCGACGTGCCGGAGGGCGCCGAGATCGTCCAGCTCCCGGCGACGATCCTCCGGCTGCACGGCCTCTCCGCGGAGGGACTAGACGGAGCGCCGCTCGACGGACTGCTCGAGGACGCCGCACCGGCCGCGGGCGTCGCAACAGTGGCGCCGTCGCACGAGGCGAGCGACGAACCGGTGTACACGGAGGAAGAAGAGCGCCAGATGGTGGAGAAGCTCCGCGACCTCGGCTACGAGTAGGGGAACCCGATGCTGCCGATCGTTCTCGTGGTCTTCCAGCTCGCCGTCCTCGGTTGGACGAGCGCCAAGCTCATCCGCGCGGACACGTCTCCGGTCGAGAAGGCGCTCTGGCTCGCAGCCCTCTGCGGCGTGATCGGGCTCGACGTCTGGTACTTCGCCAACTTCGCGTACCCGTCCGGCTTCAAGCTCTGATGCCGGGAGCGGGACTCGAACCCGCATGACCGAAGTCACCCGATTTTAAGTCGGGCGCGTCTGACCAGTTCCGCCATCCCGGCGGGATGTACGGTACGCAACCGATGGCACGGGATGTCCTCTATGCCTACTCCTATCTTGGAGTAGCCGGCCAGGTGCTGATCGCACTCATGCTCCTGCTGGCGATGCTGGCGCTGCTCGGGATCCGGAGCCCGCTCGACCTGCTGCGCCGCATGCTCTGGGGGTACGAGCTCTGGGCGGCGTTCGTCGTTGCGGCGCTCGCGACGGGCGGCAGTCTCTTCTACTCGGAGGTCATGGGCTTCATCCCGTGCGAGTTCTGCTGGTACCAGCGGATCTGCATGTACCCGCTGTCGATCCTGCTGCTCATCGCAGCCTGGTACGGAGAGAACCGGCTCGCGCGCTACCTCGTCGTGCTGCCGATCGGGGGCGCCTGCGTCTCGATCTACCACATGTTCATCGCCTACGGCGCGATCCACGAGCCGACCGCCTGCACCGTGACCCCGGGGGGCTGCGCGATCAACTGGCTCGCAATTCCCGCGCACGACGTGACCTTCGGGTATCTGACGATCCCGACCCTCGCGCTGACCGCCTTCCTCCTTCTCATCGGATTCTTGGTCCTTGCAGCCACAGGGACCGCCGACGACGTGGCTACGCTTCCGGCCGATGCCTAGCGGGAAGAGAGCAAGACAACAACGTCGCGCAGCACAGGCCGCACCGCCGCCCGTCCGCTCGAAAAGCGGCGCGGGCGCGCGTCAAGCGTCGCCGAAGGTGCTTGCGATCGCCGGCGGCGTGGTCGTCCTCGTCGTCGTCGCGATCGTCCTCGCCGTCGTGCTGACCAGCAAAGGTTCGGGTGGGGCCAACGGCCTCGGGGACGGCCCGACCATCACCATCGCATCGGGAACCCCGACGGTCGGGAGCTCGACGAACCCGAATGCGCTCCTCGGTGCCACTGACGTCGCGAAGCTCTTCAAGGGCATCCCCCAGAGCGCTTTTGTCCTCGGCAAGCCCAACGCGCCGGTCACGCTGATCGAGTACATCGACCTCCAGTGCCCCGATTGCGACCAGTTCGAGACGCAGGAGTTGCCGACACTCGTGAAGGACTACGTGCGCACCGGCAAGCTCAAGATCGAGATGCAGCCCTGGTCGATCCTCGACCGCACCCCGGCCGAGCATGACTCGTACCGCGGCCAGAAGGCGACGATCGCAGCGGCGGCGCAGAACAAGGCCTTCAACTTCTCCGAGGTGCTCTACGACAACCAGGGCACCGAGGGCACGGGCTGGATGAACGACGCGACGATCTCGAACATCGCCGCCAGCGTCGACGGCCTGAAGCCCTACCAGCTCGCAACCGTCGCAAACGGCAGTGCCACGGCGAGCGTGATCGCGACAATCACGAATTTCGCCAACGCGCATCCTTCCCAGATGACAGGCACGCCGACGCTCTATCTCGCAAAGGGCAACTCGGCTCCGGCGTACTTCGGGACGGGTGTCCCGTCTCTCGGGAACCTCGAAGCCGCTATCAACGCGCTGGCGAAGTAGCGCTCGCGGACGAAAGCCCGCAAAGAGCGGCTTTCCGTTCGCTCACCACCTTGACTCCGGCTCGACGGCCGGGTTAGTCTGCGTGTGCTGGTTCCGATGGACTTTCGGGTTCGTCGGGGCCAGCATTTTTTGTGCCCCAACACCTCTCGGAGACATGGCTAGGCTTGCCGCGGAATGCCGACCGGGAGACAGCAGGGCCCGCAGGGCGCACGTCAGGCTTCGCCGCGCGCGCTCGCGATCGCAGGCGGCGTGATCCTCATCGTGATCCTCGCGGTCGTCCTCGCCGTCGTCCTCAGCCGGAGCAGCAGCAACACCACCACCACGACCAACAACACCTTGGTCGGCGGAACGGGCGACGGGCCGAAAATCACTCTCCCCACGGGAACGCCCGCGATCGGAAGCCACTCGAACCCGAACGCGCTTCACGGCGCGGCCGACGTCGCGAAACTCTTCCAGGGCATTCCGCAACACGGCTTCGTGCTCGGCAGACCCGACGCGCCGGTCACGCTCGTCGAGTACATCGACCTCCAGTGCCCCATCTGCCAGTCGTTCGAGACGACCGAGTTGCCGACGCTCATCTCGAGGTACATCCGGCCGGGGAAGCTGAAGATCGAGATGAAGACGTGGAACATCCTCGACGGGAACGACGGCACGGTCGACTCGCTCCGCGGCCAGAAGGCCACCATCGCAGCGGCCGACCAGAACAAGGCGTTCAACTTCGCCGAGCTCCTCTACGACAACCAGGGCACCGAGGGCACGAACTGGATGAACGACGCGGTGATCTCGAACCTCGCGGCGAGCGTCGACGGGCTGAATACGCGTCAGTTCGCGAGAGACGCGAACTCGGCGGCGACGGCGAGCCTCATTCGGAGCATCGACAACTACGCGAACTCACAGCCGGACTTCGTGGGCACGCCGACGCTCCTCCTCGCGAAGGGGAACGGTGCGCCGCGTTACTACGGCACCGGCTCGCCGGCGATGGACCTCGCGAACCTCGAGCCGGCGATCGACAACCTGCTCAAGTAGAGCTCGCGGGCGAAAATCCGCAACGAGCGGCTTTTCGTTCCTTCACGACCTTGACTCCGGCTCGACGGCGAGGGTAGTCTGCGTGTGCTGGTTCCGATGGACTTTCGGGTTCGTCGGGGCCAGCATTTTCTTTGCCCCGAGCTCGCGGGGCGAGTCCGTCCGATGGCAGGTCTATGGTCCTGCCCCCCATGGTGGTCGGACTCCTCATCGCCCTCTTCGTGCTCGCCGCGCTCGGCGCAGCGGCTGTCCTTCTGCCGCGCCTTCTTCGCGGCGAGCTCGGCGCGCTCCGCGAGCAGACGGCGAACGACCTCTCCGCCCGGAACGCCGAGGTCGAGCGGCGACTTCAGGGCGTCGAGACGATGCTCAACACACGCCTCACCGAGACCACTGCGACGGCGAGCAAGATCCACGAGCGCCTCGGCGAGGTGACGAAGGCGACCGAGACGATGATCGCCCGCGCGCAGGATCTCGCGCGCCTCGAGCAGGCGCTGCGGCCACCGAAGGCGCGCGGCGGCTTCGGCGAGCTGCTCCTCGAAAACCTTCTCCGCGACCGGCTGGCGCCAGACGCGTACTCGATGCAGTACACGTTCACGACCGGCGACCGCGTCGACGCCGTGATCCGCGTCGACAAGCTCGTCCCCGTCGACTCGAAGTTCCCGCTCGACAACTTCGAGCTCATGGTCGCCGCCGAGGACGACGCGCAGCGCCAGCTGTACGAGAAGGCGTTCGCGCGCGACGTGAAAGGCCACATCGACGCGATCACGTCGAAGTACATCCTGCCGGCGGAAGGAACGTACGACTTCGCGCTCATGTACCTCCCTGCCGAGGCGATCTACTACGAGCTCGTCTCCGGCAAGACCGGACAGCTCCTGTCATACGCGCACGAGCGGCGCGTCTTCCCCGTCTCGGCGACGACGTTCACCGCGTATCTCCAGGTGATCGTCATGGGCCTCAAAGGGCTCCAGATCGAGCAGACCGCGCACGAGGTCATGGCGTACTGCGCGTCGCTGCAACAAGACTTCGGCCGCTTCCGGGAGGACTTCGACCTGGTCGGCAAGCACCTCGCGAACGCACAGTCGAAGTTCGTCTCCGCTGACAAGCGGCTCGATCGCTTCGAGACGAAGCTCGAGCGCGCATCCGACCTCGAGGTCGAGCCCGCGAGACCCGAGCCTCCTGCGCTCCCACGCGCGCTCGACGCCGCGTAGCCAGATGTGCGACGCATACTTCGACCGGCGTCGGGACAGCGCTCGGGTCGGGGCCTACGTAGACGCTGACGGCGAGGCCCCGCGCAGACCGGAACGCCGCCAACTCCCGTAGTTTCTCCCAGGTGATCGACGCCGCCACGGGCTAGCCTGTTTCCGCAGGCCCGGATCTCGAGCGCGGGAACGTCCAGCCGGGCTGAATCGTTTAATAGAGCAATGACCGACGAACGCGACCTCATCATCATCGGCGGCGGCCCTGCGGGATACACCGCGGCGCTGTACGCGGCGCGCGCGAACCTCAAGCCGCTCGTGATCGAAGGCTTCAACTGGGGCGGCCAGCTGATGATCACGAGCGACGTCGAGAACTATCCGGGCTACGCCGACGGGATCATGGGGCCGGAGATGATGGCCGACTTCCGCCGCCAGGCAGAGCGCTTCGACACAGAGTTCGTCACCGACAACGTGACGAGGGTCGACTTCTCCCAGCGCCCGTTCCGCATCTGGGTGGAGAACACCGAGTACACCGCGCGCTCGGTGATCGTCGCGACCGGCGCGAGCGCCCGCTGGCTCGGGCTCGAGTCCGAGGAGCGGCTCAAGGGGCGCGGCGTCTCGGCGTGTGCAACGTGCGACGGCGCGTTCTTCCGGGACAAGCACATCTACGTCGTCGGCGGCGGCGACTCCGCCCTCGAGGAGGCGCTCTTCCTGACGCGCTTCGGCTACAAGGTCACGCTCGTCCACCGGCGCGACGAGTTCCGCGCCTCGCCGATCATGGTGGACCGCGCCCGCACGCACGAGAAGATCGAGTTCAAGACGCCGTTCGAGGTCGACGAAGTGCTCGGCGAGGATTCGATCAGCGGCCTCCGACTCCGCAATGCCGAGACGGGCGAGACGGAGGAGGTCGAGGCCGGCGCGCTCTTCGTCGCGATCGGCCACGACCCGAACACGGCGCTCTTCGTCGACCAGCTCGACCACGACGAGAACGGCTATCTCGTGACGAAGCCGGGCTCGACCGAGACGAACGTCCCCGGCGTCTTCGCGGTCGGCGACGTCCAGGATCACGTCTATCGCCAGGCCGTAACGGCCGCAGGCAGCGGCTGCATGGGCGCGCTCGACGCCGAGCGCTTCCTCGCCGCCGAGGAGGCTCACATCGAGACCGCCCTCACCGCCCCGCGCTCAGAAACCGAGCCGTCCCAGGTCTAGCTCGGGCCTTCGCACTCCGCGCTAATGCAAGCGCGGTCACAAGACCGGTACCTGGTACCGCGGCACTAAGGCGGCACACACACTACGAATCGTCTCGGCTTGAGACAGCCGAAACCGCGCGTCTCTGTTACGGATGTGTGACCAGGTACCTGGTACCGGCCGTCGGAGGAGCCATGTCCTACCGAGGTGACTCGGCTTGAAGCCGGAGGTCTAGCTCGCTTTACGCCGAACTTCGGCGCGATGGCCGGAACATGGATCGACCTGCTCGACCCGAGCCCGGAAGAGCTGCGCGCGAAGGCGCCGAAGGAGCTCGAGGACACGGCGCTCGCGCAGCTGCTCGCTCCGCCGCAGCACGAGGACGAGCCGCGCCCGACGCTGCAGGGGCACGGCGACTACATCTTCGGCATCTTCCTCGTCGCGGTCGCGGTGCCGGACGACGACGAGGTCTACTACCAGGAGATCGACCTCGTCCTCACCCACGACCTGCTGCTCACCGTGCGCAAGACGCCGCCCGGCGGGCGAGCGGCATGCGACCTCGCGCTCCTCAACGACGTCCAGAAGCCCGGCGACTCGGCGGGGATGCTCGCCTACCGTCTCGTCGACGAGATCGCGGAGCGCTACCTCAACCTCGTCGACACACTCAACGAGGAGATCGACGAGCTCGAGGACCGCGTCGAGTCGCAACCGGCGGAGCTGACGCGCGCGCGCATCTCCTCACTTCGCCACGACCTCCTCCACATCCGGCGCACGCTCAGTCCGATGCGCGACGCCGTGCGGCGCGTGATCGACGACACCGTCGAGGTCGACGAGGGACCGGAGGTCTTCCCGCACGACGTCGAGGTCGCGTTCAACGCGGCTTACGACAAGTTCCTGCGCGCCTCGGACGGGCTGGACTTCGCGCGCGACCTGCTTGCCGGCGTTCGCGACTACCAGCAGGCGAAGATCGCGAACGACCAGAACGACGTGATGAAACGGCTGACCGTGATCGCCGCGCTCCTCCTGCCTCCCACGTTCATCGTCGGCGTCTAGGGCCAGAACTTCGTCGACATCCCGGAGCTCCGCTGGCACTACGGCTACGCCTTCAGCTGGGGCGTGATCGTCGGCTCGACGCTGTTGCAGCTCTGGTGGTTCCGGCGGAAACGCTGGTTCTGAGCTGGGTAATCTGGCCGCGTGCCGCATTACATCTGCCCGAACTGCAAGGAACGTTCCGTCGACTCCGACGGCTTCGAAGGTCTCTACAACGAGGCGGTCGCGTGCCACCGCTGCGGCTTCGGCTTCCTCTTCGAGTTGATGGACGACTACTACCCGGCGCCGACGACGGGCTTCGTCACGTGCGACCAGGAGGGCCGGATCCTCGCGCTCGGCCGTGGCGTCTTCGAGCTGAGCGGCTGGAGCGAGAAGGACGTAATGGGTGCCGACGTCATCTCGGCGTTCGGGTTGCAAGGCTTCGAGGAGGAGAAGAACCCGGTCAAGCTCACGCTCGAATGGGGCGTGCGCCGCCTGAACGAGCAGCTCGAGCTGCGCACGCGCGCCGGCAACGTGAAGCGCGTCGTCGGAGACTTCTTCCCCGCGCTCGACGACGACGGCGGCCTGCTCGTCGCGCTCACGCCGGCACAGGGCTAGCTAGATTTCCGCGAGCGCCGGAGGGGCGCCGGGCGATGGAGCTCGCCGAGAACCGCCGAAACGGCTGATGGCTCCTGGAACTCGAAAGGAGCCGTATGCGGACCGTAATCGCCATAGCCATCGCGGGAGCGCTCGGCGCGCTCGCCCGGTACGGGATCGGAGGACTGATCCTGAGCCGAGGCGGGCGCACCTTCCCGTGGGAGACGTTCATCGTCAACGTGAGCGGCAGCTTCATTCTCGGCTTCGCCTTCACGGTCATGACGGAGCAGCTGACCACCGCCTCCTGGCTCCGCGCCGCGGTGACGATCGGCTTCGTCGGGGCGTACACGACCTTCTCGACGCTGTCGTTCGAGACGTACCGCCTGATCGAGGACGGAGCCGTCGGCTTGGCGGCCGCGAACGTGCTTGGCAGCGCCGTCGCCGGGCTGCTCGCGGTATACCTGGGCGTCGTGGCCGGGAGGGCGCTATGACGAAGATGGAAGGCGAAGGCAAGCTGCTCCGCCTGTTCATCGGCGAGTCGGACACGTGGCACGGCAAGCCGCTCTACCAGGCGATCGTGGAGCGCGTGCGCGAGGAGGGACTCGCGGGCGCGACCGTGATCCGAGGCATCGAGGGATTCGGCGCGGACTCCCACCTCCACACGTCGCGGCTCCTGCGCCTGTCCGAGGATCTCCCCATTGTCGTAGAGATCGTCGACCTGCCGGACCGAATCGACGCGATCGTGCCGCTCCTCGACGAGATGGTCGGCGAGGGGATGCTCACGCTCGAGCGGGTCCACATCGTGTCGTACCGCTCGAGCGCCGACTAGCGCCTGCCCGGCGAGGGCACAATGGGGTCGTGGAGTCTCTGCGCGGACACCTCCTCGTCGCTTCGCCGGCCCTGCTCGACCCGAACTTCTTCCGGACCGTCGTCCTCGTCACCGAGCACACCGACGAGGGCGCGGCCGGGCTCGTGCTCAACCGCCCGTCGTTCGCGGCGGTCGCGGCTGCCGTGCCGCAGCTCGAGGATCTCGTGGACGACGACGAACAGGTCTGGGTCGGCGGCCCGGTGCAACCGGAGGCCGTGCTCGTGCTCGGCGAGTTCCTCGATCCGGACGATGCGGCCGTGCCGCTCTTCGAGTCGCTGGGCTTCCCGTCGCTCGATGAGCCGGAGGAGATCGTCCCCGCCACGACCCGTCGCCGCGTCTTCGCCGGCTACGCGGGCTGGGGCGCAGGCCAGCTCGAAGCCGAGATCGCGAACGACGACTGGATCCTCGAGCCGGCACTCGCCGACGACGCGTTCACCGCGGACCCGGACGAGCTGTGGGGCGACGTCCTCCGCCGCAAGGGCGGGATCTACGAGCTCGTCGCGCGCATGCCCGAGGATCCGTCGCTCAACTGAGCGCGTGTGCGACGACGACGTCGGTGCGGATCGTGACTACGCCGGCGTGTCCATCCGCCAGGCGGCGGACCGCCGCCTCGATCTCGAGCTGCTCCTCGGCCGGAGCGGCGATCACGGGGCTCGTCGAGGCGACCCAGGCGACGACCTCGTCGACGCTCATCGGCCGCTCCTGGTCGAAGACGTGTTCCTCGAGCGGGCCGAATCCTCGACCGTCGTAGCGGTCGCGCCAGCTGGAGCGACGTGCATCGGACGGACGGCGGGCGCGGAGGAATTCGTCCACCGGCCCGAGCAACGGGTCGTCGTGGTTGAACTGGTTCCAGAGGAGCGCGAAGCCGCCACCCGGACGCAGCACGCGGTGCATCTCCGCGAGCGCGTGTCCGGTCTCGAACCAGTGGAAGGCCTGGCCGACGGTGACCGCGTCCACAGACGCGTCGGGAAGCGGGATGTCCTCGGCGCCCCCGGCGCGCGCTTCGACACCGGGCACCGCCTGCACGAGCACCGCGCGCATCCCATCGTCGGGCTCCACGGCGACGACGTCGAGGCCGCGCTCGACGAGCGCGCGCGTGAGCCTTCCCGTGCCGGCGGCCAGGTCGAGGACACGCGCGCCTGCTCCGAGCCCGAGTCGCTCGATCGCCCAGTCGACCGCCACGTCGGCGTACGGGGGCCTGGCGCGCTCGTAGTGCTCCGCCACCCGCCCGAAGCTGAACCGGTAGCGATCAGACACGGCTGGAGGGGAAGAGATCCACGAGGACCCAATCTTCGCAGCGCTCCCACGCCCAGCGCGAGGGCTTCGTGACGGTGGCTGCCACCGTTCTTAGAGCGCGGCAAACGCGAAGACGTACGTCAGCTTCGGGAGCGGGAAGCGCTCGCCTAAGCGCGACGCGATCGTCCGCACCTCTGTCAGGGTCTCCTCGGTCGTCTCCACGATCGTCCGGCCGACTTCCCGGAACCACGGCTCTGCGGGCAGCTCCTCCTCGCGGTACGGCTCGTGACCCGCGTAGCCCCACGAGCTCACCGAGCTCGGCCTGCAGCGGATCGCGCTCGTCCCACCAGTTCCAGACGAGGGCGAGGCCGCCGCTTGGGCGGACGACGCGCTGCAGCTCCGGCAGGGCGCGCTCCCGGTCGAACCAGTGGAACGCCTGTGCGGCGAAGGCCGCGTCGACGCTCGCGTCGGGCAGCGGGACGGCCTCGGCCGGCGCCTCATGCGCCTCGGCCTCGGGCACCGCCAGCCGGAGCTGGTCGAGCATCGCGCGGCCCGGCTCCACGGCGACGGCGTCGAAGCCGGCAGCGGCGAGGACGCGCGTCAGCTTCCCCGTGCCCGCGCCGACGTCGAGGACGCGGGAGCCGCTCTCCAGCGCGAGCCGGGATGCTGCCCAGGCGACCGCCTCCGTTGGATAGTCGGGCCGGTGGCGCTCGTACTCCTCCGCGACGGTCTCGAAGCTGCGCGCCCGCTCGGCGCGATTCCTCATGTCAGACACGGCTCGACGGACAGAGATCCACGAGGACGCAATCTTCGCAGCGCGGCCGGCGCGCGTCGCAGACGCGGCGGCCGTGCCAGATCACGAGGTGCGGGAAGCGCGCCCAGTCCTCGCGCGGCACGAGCTTCACGAGGTCGCGCTCGATCTTGACCGGATCCTCCTGCTTCGTCAGGCCGAGCCGCTGCGAGAGCCGCCGCACGTGCGTGTCGACGACGATCCCCTGCGCCTGCCCGAGCTCGGCCGCGACGACGTTCGCCGTCTTGCGCGCGACACCCGGGAGCCGGAGGAGCTCGTCCATGCGCTTCGGCACCTCACCGTCGAACTCTTCGAGCAGCACCCGCATCGCGCCGCGGATCGACTTCGTCTTCTGCCGGTAGAAGCCGGTGGCGAAGACGTCCTGCTCGAGCTCCTCCTGCGGGACGGCGAGGTAGTCCTCGGGGCGGCGGTACTTGACGAAGAGCTTCTGTGTGACGCGATTGACGTTCACGTCGGTCGTCTGCGCCGAGAGCATCACGGAGATCAGCAGCTCGAGCGGGTTGCGGAAGCTGAGCGCGATCGCCGCGTCGGCGTGCTCGACGGCGAGCCGCCCGACGATCGGCCGGATGCGCTCGCGCTTCGGGCCGACGCGCTTGCGCGCTTCGGCGACGTAGCTGCGCGGCACCGCTAGAGCCACCCGCGTGTCCGCGCGAGCTCCGGGACGATGCGGACAGCGGCGGTCCAGGCCGGGCTCACGGGGGCCGAGACGCTCACCGTTCCCATTCTGCCGACGGCTCGTCGTCGACGAAGGTGCGGCACGAACGCGTGGGAGGGCGCATGCCATCATGCGCGCCATGGCCGATTCCCCCGGCGGTCTCGTGCAGGCGTTTTCGCAGAGACTCGCGGCATCCCTGCGGCTGTGGCCCGCACTCGCCGCCTGGGCGGCCGGCGCCGCCGGTGTTCTCGGGACGGCGGCCGCCCTCGGGTATCCGCCGTTTAGCCCCGATACGTGGACGAGGTGGGACTCGAACCTCTACCTCGACATCGCCCGGCACGGGTACACGCTCTTCCATTGCGCCCCGCCCCACGCGCAGCACTGGTGCGGCAACGCCGCCTGGTTCCCGCTCTACCCGGCCCTCATCGCGCTGGTCCACCTGACGGGCGTGCCGCTCGCAGGTGGGGCGCTGATGTTGGCCTGGGCTTTCTGGCTCGGCACGCTCGCGCTCCTCGCGATCGCACTCGAAGACGCGCTCTTCACAGTCGGAGGCGCCGCTGCGCTCGCCTTTGCCGCCTTCGTCCCAGGTGGTGTCTTCGAATACGCCGTCTTCCCCCTGTCCCTCCTCTCCTTCGCGCTCGTTGCCTCCATGCTGCTTCTGATGAAGGGTCGCTCGTGGGCCGCGGGTGTGGCCGCAGGGATCGCAGCGGCGGCCTATCCCGTCGGGGTCGCGGTCGTCCCCGTCGCGGTCGCGTGGCTCGTCCTGGTCGCCCGCGAGGCGCCGGTTCGGGAGCGGCTGCGCCGCGCGGCCATCGTCGGGGGGCTCGGGGCCGCCGGGGCGGCGGCGACGCCAGTCGTCCAGGCAATCCAGGTCGGCCGCTGGGACGCCTTTTTCCTCGTGCAGGACAAGTACGGGCACTCGCTGCGCGACCCGCTGGCGCCGGCGGTGCACGCCGCACTTGGGCTGAGCAGCTGGCCACCTGGGAACCTGATCTCCGTGACGGACCTACAGGCGCTGCTCGTAGCGCTCGTTCTTGGGCTCGTGCTCGTCGAGCTGATAGTCCGGCGGGAGACGGCGACCCGCCTGGATGTCCTCGTCGCGCTCTGGCTCGTCGCATCCTGGCTCTTCGTCCACAGCAAGAGCGGCGTCTCCGTCTACCGCAGCGAGATAACGATCCTCCCGGCGGCACTGCTCGTTCGGCGCCTACCGCGGCCGCTCGCGGTACTCGTGCTCGGCGCGGCGGTCTGGCTGACGGTGTACATCACACGGCACTACGTGGAGTTTGGGGCTTCGTAGCCAACGGCAGCGAGAGCGTGCGGACCGCTCGGCCCGCCGCGGAGCCTCGGCCCGGCACAGACGCGGTCGAGAGCCGGACAGCCGGCGCACGCGAACTCGCTCGGCGTCGGCCGGAACACGCCGGCCTGGAGGCGCGCGATCGCGGCGGAGAGCTCCGCTTCGAGCGCGGGCAGCTCGGCGAGCGTGAAGCGCGCCTCGACCGGCTCGTTCGGCCGCTCGAGGAAGGTGTAGACGACCTCGACCTCCTCCGCCCCGGCCCGGAAGCACGCGAGCGCGTACACGAGCCGCTGCAGGCGGTAGTCGGCCTCGACGATCTCCTCCGGTGACGACTCGCCGATGAGGTTCGTCTTGTAGTCGACGACGAGCGCCTTGCCGTCGGCGAGCTGCAGCACGTCGAGGAAGCCGTGGACGAGGACGCCGTCGTGCTCGAAGGTGAAGTGTCGCTCCTTCGTCACGCCCGGCAGCGAGCCGAGCCGCCGCGCGAGGGGCGAGTCGACGTACGCGGTCACGTGCGCGCGCACGCGGTCGTCCTCGATCTCGGGGACGACCGGCGAGGCGAGATCGATGTGCTCGAGCAGCTCGTGCACGCGGCTGCCGACCTCGACGCCGGACATGCCTCCCTCGCCGCGCGGCACGTCGCGCTCCGCGAGACCGATGCCGTAGCGCGCCCAGTACTTGTAGCCGCACTGCTCGAACATCGAGAGCGCGGTGAACGACAGCCGGCGGACGCGGAGGAGCGGCGGGGCGGCGACGGCGGGAAGCTCGGGGAGCAGCGGCGCCGACGGCGGTGCTTCGCCGACCTCCTCGATCCCGGAGAAGAGCGCGAGCTGACCTGGGCTGGGCTCGGCTTCCTCGACGATCTCAATCTTCCCCTCCCGGTACCGGTCGACGCGCACGAGCAGCCGAGCGTCGCCGCGCGCGAGCTCGATCGGAGCGTCACCGGCCGCCGCGAGCTCCTCGTCGGCCTCGAGGCGCTCGAGCACCCACGCGATCGGCGTCGACACCTCGCTCGCCTTCCCGAAGTCGACAGAGCCGGAGACGATCAGCCGCTCGCGCGCGCGCGTCATCGCCACGTAGTAGAGACGCAGCCGCTCGGCCTGCTCGGCCTCCGCACGCGCCTCCTTCACTTCGTCATAGTCGAAGGCGCCGCGCCGCTTCGCCGTCCCCGGGTCGGCGACGCGGAAGCCGAAGCGGCCGTCCGGCAGGGCGAGGATCTCGTCCGGCGACGGCGCCACGCGGTCGCGGCCGGCATCGGCGACGATCACGACTTTGAACTCGAGCCCCTTGGCGGCGTGGATCGTGAGGAGGCGCACGGCGTCGGCTCCCTCCTCCTCCGCGACGGCCTCGAGCTGGTGCGCGCCGACGGCCTCCTGCTCGGCGACGAAGCGGACGAAGCCCTCGACGTCGGGGCCGCGCAGCTCCTCGTACGAGCGCGCGAGCCGCGCGAGCTTGCGCATGTTCGCGTAGCGGCGGCGTCCGTCCCACTGTGCGAGCACCGCGAGGTCGTAGTCGTGCTCGGCGACGAGCTGCTCGCAGAGCCGCTCGAGGGAAAGCCGCGGCATAGCGGCGACGAGCCGGTCGTACCGCTGCCGGAAGGCGCGCAGCAAGCGCTCGTCCCGCTCGGCGAGCCCCGGCGGCAGCGTGTGCTCGATCCCGCTGAAGAGCGGACGCCGCGAGGCGACCCGGCGGATCAGCGCAAGCGCGTCGTTCGAGACGCCGACGAACGGCGAGGCGAGCACCGCGAGCAACGCTTCGTCGTCGTACCGGTTCTGCAGGAGGCGCAGGTACATGAGCATGTCGACCACCTGCTGCTGGCCGAAGTAGCCCTTGCCGGTCGCGCGGTACGTCGGGAGCCCCTCCCGGCGCAGCTCCTGCTCGTACCACTCGGCGTCGGTGCCGGCGGCGAAGAGGAGGACGATCTCGCCCGCCGTCGCCGTCCCCGCGTCGACGAGCTCGCGCACGCGGCGCGCGACCGCCCGCGCCTCGCCGCGCCGCCAGTGCTCGGGCGTGTCCTTGTAGCTCTCCTTGTCCGTGACGAGCAGCTCGACGGGGTGGCCGAAGACGGGATCGGGGAACTCGACAGCGGCGGTGAGCTCCTGGAATTCGCTGCCGAAGTGCGAGCCGAAGAGGTGGTTGACCGCGGCGAGCACCTCCGGCCGCGAGCGGTAGTTGTTCGTGAGCGAGAGGAGCGTCTTCGCCGCGGCGCGGCGCTCGCGGAAGACGTCGACGTCGGCGTGCCGGAAGCCGTAGATCGACTGGAACTCGTCGCCGACGAAGAACAGCTCCGTCTCCGGCGTCCGCAGCAGCTCCACGATCTCGGTCTGGAGCGCGTTCGTGTCCTGGAACTCGTCGACGAGGATCTCGCGGAAGCGGAGCTGCTCGCGCTCGCGGATCTCCGGGTGCGAGCGGAGGAGATTGCGCGCCTCGAGCTGGAGATCCTCGAAGTCGAGCGCCGACTCACGCGCCTTCGCCTCGGCGTACTTCGCTGCGAACGCGTCGAGCAGCTCCTGGAGGAGCGCACGGTCGCGGGCGGCCGCCTCGTCGAGCGCAGCCTGCTCGACCGCGGCGAGCGCCTCGCCGTACGCGGCCGCGCGGTCGCCGCGCGCCTTGAAGCCGGAGAGGGACATCAGCCGATCGGGCCGCGAGTCGCGCTCCAGCAGCGCGAGAAGCTCGGTCGCCGCACGGCACTGCGCCTCGGTCGCGTCCGGATCCCCGGCGAGCGCGCGCGCCGCGTCGCGCAGCTCCTCGACGCGCTGCGCGAGCTCGGGTCGCGGTGCGACGGCAAGATCGAGGTCACGCCCCGCCGCGCGCAGCGTCTCGTACACCGTCGTCAGCATCCGCCGCAGCCCCGCGCTGCCATAGGTCGCGAGCAGCTCGAGCCGCTGCCGGTCGTCTCCCGCGAGGAACTCCCCGAGCGCCGCGCCGAACGCCTCGGAGCGAAGGACGGAAGCCTGCGAATCGTCGAGCTCCCGGAAGCGCGGGTCGAGGCCGGCTGCGAGCGGATAGGCGCGCAGCAGCCGGTTGCAGAAGCCGTGGATCGTCGAGATCCACGCGCCGTCGAGCTCTCGCGCGAGGTCGTGACGGCCGCGCTCGGCGAGTGCCGCGCGGATCCGCGTCCGCAGCTCGCCGGCGGCGCGGCGCGTGTACGTGATGACGAGAATCGAGTCGACGTCGAGACCGCGGTCGAGGGTCGCCCGCACGACGCGCTCGACGAGCACCGCCGTCTTGCCGGTGCCGGCCCCGGCGGAGACGAACACCTCGCCCGTCGCCTCGACCGCCGCGCGCTGCTGCTCGTTCAGTGCGTACTTGTTCACGCCCGCTCCACCCGGCACATCGGCCAGAGGTCGCACCACGCGGGGCACTCGCCGTCGCGCGGGTCGTGACGGACGTCGCCCTCTTGGATCCGCTCTGCGACGGTCGCCGCGGTCGCGCGCGCCGACTCCACCACGCCCCAGAAGTCCTCCTCCTCGAGGTAGTCGTTCTTGACGTAGCCGGGCAGCGTCTCCGCCTCGCTCGCGCGCACGAGGCCGCGCGCGCGGCGGGCGCCGGCGAGCGGCCGGTACAGGCCGCCGAGCGGCTCGAGCCCGACGAGGTCACGGAGGACGAGCATGTACAGCGGCACCTGGAGACGGAGCTCCCGCTCGATCTCACGCGCCGAGTGCGCGTGCTTCCCCGACTTGTAGTCCTGCACGATCCCGCGCGCGCCGAACGGGTCGACGTCGATGCGGTCGATCTTCCCCGAGAGCGTCAGGCCCGGCGCGAGCTCGAGCCCGCGCTGCAGCTCCGGCGCGGCGCGCTCGCTGCCGAACGCCACCTCGAATCGCCGCGGCACGAGCGACAGCTCCGACTCGCACTCGTCCTCGACGAACGCCTCGAGATCGCGCCACAGCGTCTGGTCGAGCTCGCGGAACTGCATCTCGGTGAGGTCCATCCGCACGCCGGCGACCGCCTCGTCGAGGCACTGGCGCATGAGCCGTTTCGCGTCCTCGACGTTCGCCGGGCCGAGCTTCTCGATGCCGAGCTCCGCGGGGATGCGCGCGAAGAAGCGGTGGAGCGCGGTGTGGGCGACGGAGCCGCGCTGCATCGCGTCGGGCTCGGCGTCGATCGTCTTCGGCGCGAGGAAGCGCTCGACGAACCACGCCGAGGAGCAGTCGGCGAAGCGCTCGAGCTCGGTGACGCCGAACGTGCCGCGCGAGCCGAGCTGTTCGAGGACGAGCGGGCTCGTGATCCGCGTCGGCCGGCGGAAGGCGTGGCGCGCCCGCTCGAGGCGCCGATCCCAGCCGTTCGCGCGGGCGAGCGCCGTTGCGAACTCGGAGTCCCGCGCCGCGAGCTCGGCGAGCCCGCGCAGGCGCTCGCGGTCGGTCGGCGCCTCGTCGACCGGAGACGTGAGCGCCGAGAGCGGCCGGCGCCGCGTCCAGCGGCGGATGTCCTCGGGGTCGAACAACGACTGCACGTCGTGCCAGAACGGGCTCGCCTCGCGCGGGCTGCCGTCGTCGTCGGCCGCCTCCCGCACGAGATAGAGCCGCCGCGACGCTCGGGTGCACGCCGTGTAGAAGAGGTAGCGGTCGCGCGAGACCGAGTCGGGGCGCGCAAGACGCGCGCCGTGCTCGTCGAGCTCCCGCCTGGCGTCGTCGTCGAGGAACGGCGAGCCGCCGCCGCGCCGCGGCAGGCTGCCCTCCTCGAGCCCGAGCACGAACGTCGTCTCGAAGCGCCGCGTGCGCGCGCGGAGGAGGTCGACGACGGCGACGCGCCCGGCCTCGTCGCCACGCTGCGGACGGAGCGTGAGCCGCTCGATCGCCGCCAGGACGTCCTCGCGGCTGAGGGCACCGGCCAGCTTGCGCCAGCCGTCGAGCTCACCGAGGAGACGGAGGAGCGCGTCGTACGCGCGCAGGTCGAGCCGGCTCCCATCGTCGGCGGGCGGCCGCTCGAGGCCGTGAGCGTGCCGGAGCATCCGCGCGAGCTGCTCGCTCACGGCGATCACGGGATCCTCCGCGCCGCGCAGGTCGTCGAGCGCGGGGAGCGGCGCGCCGCGCAGCCGCTCCGACTCCTCGATGACGCGTTCGGGATTCTGCACTGCCCGCCCGCGCAGCCGTCCCTCGACGAAGTCGACGGCGCGGCGCTCGAGCCCGGAGAACGGCGAGCGGAGATACGTGAAGAGGTCGTTGCGCGTCCCGTCCGCCCAGGCGAAGCGAAGGAGCCCGGCCAGCGCCTGGCCGAGCGGCGTCTGCGTGATCCGCACCTCGCCGTCGACGGAGTACGGGATGCCGAACTGGCAGAGCACCGTGTCGAGCACGCCGCGGACGTGGTCGACGCCGGGCACGACGATGCCGATCTGCTCCGGCGGCGTGCCGGCACGGATGAGGGCGAGCAGCTCCTCGCCGACGAGCTCGAGCGTGCCGCGGCCCCCGGCGCCCTCGAAGAAGCGGACCACTCCGTCGAGTGGGGGCGCCGCGCCGGGCGCGTCCTCGAAGAGCGCGCGCTCGAGGTGCGCGAGCGGCGGCGGGGCCATCGCGCCGTAGCGTGGCGGGAGCTCTTCGATCGCCCCTGCGGCGAGGCGCGCGAGATCCTCGGCGGTGCGCGTGAGGGAGACGAACGCCGCGCGGCCCGGCTCGTACGGGAGCGAAACGGTCACGTCGGTGCGCGCGACGAGAGCTTCGAGGAGTGCCCACTCCGCTCCGGTCAGGTCCTCGAACCCGTACGCGAAGACCGGCGCGCCGGTCCACGCGTCGAGGTCGGAGCGGAGCCGGTCGACAGCCGCACGCCGCCGCATACCGCGGTTCGAGCGGCCGAGCGCCTGCAGCTCCGCCCGGTATGCGGCCCAGAGCGAGCCGAGCTCGCCGCCGACCGCTTCCGGCTCGAGCAATCCGGCCTCGAGCTCGTCGAACGCCTGCAGGAGCGACTCGGCGAAGCCGCCGCGCGCCGCGGACTCGCTGAAGCCGCCGAGCTCCGCGCCGGCGAGGACGCGGCGCACGAGGAGCGAGCGCTCCGCGCGCCCGAGCGGCCTTCCGTCGACCGCGGCGATTCGGTCGAACAGCCCGTCGAAGGTGACGATCGAGCCACCGAGAAGCGCGCCCGCGCGCGCAAGCAGCTCGCGCTCCACCCTGTCCTCGTCCGCCCGGTTCGGGACGACGAGAACCGGCTCCTCGCCCGCCTCGAGGGCGGCGAGGTACCGGTCGAGGAGAAGCTCGACTTTGCCCGCGTTGGCGGGCCCCGCGATCAAACGGAGCGGCACCCGCCTACGCTAGCGCGATCCTCGTCGCGGCTCTAGGCGGCCGAAGCCGACTTCGGCCTCCGGCCGCGGCGGGCCACCGGGCGGCCCGGCATGCCGCCGGCGCACGAGTCGCAGAGGTCTGCCTGCTTCGACGTCCGGCGCGCATCGGCGAACGTCACGCGAAGAACGGCACCCTTCTCCTCATCCACTTCCTTGCCGCACTTGTCGCAAACCAAAATCGTCTTGCGAGCCACGTAACCCCTCCTTCGAATTGAAAATTCCGCGGGCGAATCGTACCGGCAAGTCACGCGGCCCTTCGCGCCTGTCGAATGCGCCATGACCGGAGCAAACTCAACATCGCCGCTTCCTCCGGCGAAAGATCGAGATCGCGCGCTTTCACGACACGCAAATGACGAGGCCGGAAATCCTCGATCGTTCGCCCTTCGACGTACTGCTCGACGACGGCCGGCGCGACGTACGAGGCGCGGCACACCGCCGGCGTATTTCCGAGCTTCTGCGCGACGAGCCGCATCACGGCGGCGACCTCGCGCTTCTGCGCCGCCTCGGAGGACGGGAAACCCGCGTGCGCCGCGCGCTCGGCGAAGTGGATCGACGCGAGCAGCGTCCCGCCCCACGTGCGGAAGTCTTTCGCCGAGAACTCCTCGCCGAGATAGAGCTTCACGTAGTCGTTCAGGCGTTTGCTCGTGAGGTTGTAGAGATCGCCCTCCCAGCGGTACTTGAAGACCCGCGCGCCGGGCCGCACCGCGAGGAGGTCCCGGATCGCGTCGGCGAGTTCCTCGTCGACGAGCTCGGTCCGGACGCGGACACCCGCCTTCGCGCGGAAAGCGAGCTGGACGCGGCTGCCGCGAACGTGGACGTGGCGGCGGAGGAGCGTCGTCACGCCGTACGTCCCCTCGCGTGCGTAGCGCTCCGAGCCGACCCGGAACCAGCCGAGCGAGATGAGTCGCAGAGCGACGGCCGAGACGCGCTCGCGGTCGAGCTCGTCGCGGTCGAGATGCTCCGCCATCGCCGCGCGCAGCGCCGGCAGCCGTTCTCCGAAGCGGATGAGGCTGTCGTACTTCTCCTGCTCCTGCGCCGCGCGAAAGGCCGGGTGGTAGAGGTACTGCTTGCGGCCTGCGGCGTCGAAGCCGGTCGCCTGGAGCTTCGCGTTCGCCCGCGACGCGATCCACACGTCCTTCCAGGCCGGCGGAATGGCGAGCGCCTCGACGCGCTCGAGGGTCGCCGCGTCGCGGATCACGCGCCCGCGCGCGTCGCGATAGCGGAAGGCTCCTTTGCGTCCGGTTCTCGTGGGCATGTCCCGTCAGAACGACACTAGAGTGGCGCGCGGTGCACGACCAGCTGACGATCGTCGTCCTCGAGGGCGACGAGACGGGGCAGGAGCTCCTCGAGGAGAGCCTCCGCGTGCTCGCGCCTGACGTCACGGGGCTCGAGATCGACTTCCCGCGGTTCGATCTCTCGCTCGAGAGCAGGAGGGCGACGGGCAACGGTGTCGTCCACGAGGCGGCTGCCGCGATCCGCGAGCACGGCCTCGGCCTCAAGGCGGCGACGGTCACACCGGAGGGCCGCGGCGACGTCGGCTCGCCGAACCGGATCCTCCGCGAGGAGATCGGCGGCAAGGTCATCGTCCGCACCGGCCGCCGCATCCCCGGCGTCGCGCCGCTCGGCGGTGTCCACGCGCCTATCTCGATCGTGCGCATGGCCGTCGGCGACGCGTACGGCGCGAAGGAGTGGCGCGAGGGCGAGGGCGACGACGAGGTCGCGTTCCGGACGGAGCGGATCGAGCGCCGCATCTGCCACGCCGTCGCCGAGTTCGCCTTCCTTCAGGCCGAGCGCACGTCCGCGAAGGTCTTCGGCGGGCCGAAGTACACGGTCAGCCCGACGTACGAGGGGATGCTCAAGGAGGAGATGGACGCCGCCGCCGCGCGGCATCCCGACGTCCCGTACGAACCGCAGCTCATCGACGCGACATTCGCGCTGCTCCTCTCCTCGGCCGGCGACCCGCTCGTCATCCCGGCGCTCAACCGCGACGGCGACATTCTCTCCGACCTCGTCCTGCCGCTGTTCGGCTCCATCGCGGGCTCCGAGTCGCTGCTCGTCGCGTTCGGGAGCGACTTCGAGCCGTCGGCGATCATGGCGGAGGCGGCGCACGGGACGGCTCCGTCGCTGCAGGGCAAGAACGTCGCGAACCCGATGGCGATGATCCTCGCCGGCGCCGCGCTCCTTTCCCACGGCGGCGGCGACGCGCCGCAGGTCGGGCGGGCGATCCGTGAGGCGTGTCTCGAAGCGGTCGCCTCGGGCGCGCGCACCGCGGACCTCAGCGGTCACCTCGGCACGACGGAGTTCACGGACGAAGTGATCTCCCGCGTCAAGGCGAAGCTCGAGGTCTGGGCGAGCCTCTAGCTCACGAGCTGGAGCAGCTTTGCCATCGGCACGAAGACGAGCTGCCCCGCGGTGTAGGAGTTCAAGGCGTAGACGAGGCCCTGCGGGCCGAGAGCGGTCGAGCACCCGGTCTGGCTGGACGGAGCGATCACGACGTCCTTACCCGTGTCGAGATTGACGAGGTGCAGGTCGGAATACCCCTCGACGGCGGCAACGTGCCCGTAGAAGGAGAAGTTGGCCTCCCCTGGGTAAAGCGGAATCGCTACGGGCCACGTGTGCAGCCGCTTGTACTTCGGCTTCGTCCAGTCGTACACGGAAAGCGTGACCCATGCCGGCCCGGACGGCTCGTGCAGCCCCCTCGCCAGCACGACGAGGCGGTTGCCGCGGATCGCGACCTGGTAGCCGCCCGGATCAGTGGTCGGATCTCTGGGGGGAAGCGGGACCTTCGCCAGCAGCGCGCCGGTCGTCGAGTAGACGAGGACGTTCGCGGGAAGCGTGGCGTAATTGCAGCCGTTGTCGTACGTGAAGCTGAACGTCGGGAGCGGGAGCACCGCGATGTGGCCGCCGTCGACCGACTGCGAGACGATCGCCTTCGCTCCGGTGGCGACGGTGCTCAGCGCGCTCGGCCCGACGAGGGCGAGCCGCTGCTTCGACGGCTTCGTGCCGTCGGGGCCAGCGTCCCACGTGCTCACGACAACCGCACTCCTGGAACCGGCCAGCCCGCCCATCGCGGGACCTTTGTCGCAGTAAATTCCGGTCAAACCGTGCATCGCCTTGAGCAGGTGCGCCGATCCCCCGACAGGGGCGGAGTAGAGCCGGTAGTCGAGATTCGTGTTGCCGATCTGCTGAGCCCTGATCCAGACGACGCGCGTGCCGCTGAGCAAGAGCCCGCCCGCGTACTGGACGGCGTCGGTGCTCCTGCCGCCGTCGACGGCCGACGTCGCTCCGGTCGCGACGTTCCAGACGCGGATCGACTCACTTTTCCGGTCCTGCCCGCTCGCGTACGCGACGCGGGGCCAGTCCATCGCGAGCGTCCACACCGGTGCCCCGATCTGCTTTACCGTGCTCTGCGTCCTCGCCGATCCGACCTGGGTGGAGAAGAGCAGCAGGAGCACAAAGCCACAAAGGCCCAGCACAGGGAGCCTTTTTATCCTCGTCACCTCCACTTGATGATCGCGGGCGCAGCGCCGCGCGGCATCGGGAATTCCCCTGATTAGGTCAGGATGCCCGGGCCAACCAGGTGTCCCAGCCCTCCGCCCAGACTTCGACGAAGAGCTCGGCGACGAGCGGGTCGAACTGCGTCCCGGCTCCGCGCGCGACCTCCGCCAACGCTTCGTCGTGGCTTAGCGGCGGCCGATACGTCCGCTCGGAGATCATCGCGTCGAAGGAGTCCGCGACCGCGAGCACGCGCGCCTCAGCGGGAATCCCGCGCCCGCTCAGCCCCGCCGGGTACCCGGCGCCGTCCCAGCGCTCGTGGTGGAAGAGGACGTACGGGAGCGCGTCGTGGAAGCGGCGCAGCGGAAGGACGAGCTGGGCTCCGGCGGTGGGATGCGCCTGGACTTCCCGCCGCTCCTCCGGCGTCAACGGGCCGGGCTTCGTAAGGACTTGCGGGCGCACTTTGACTTTGCCGACGTCGTGCAGCGGAGCGGCCGTGCGCAACATGCGCACCCGCTCGCGCTCCCAGCCGAGGCGCAGCGCTACGGGCTCCGCGAGAGCCGCGACGCGCGCGCCGTGGCCGACTTGCCTGTCGCGCTGCTCAAGCGCGCGTGAGATCGAGACGAGCATCGCGGGAACGGATTCCCCGCGAGTGGCCCTATCCCTTCCAGATCCCGGTGATCGGCGTCGCCTTCGCCGAGTGCGCGAGGCGCGGCAGGTGCCAGGCGTCCTCGATCGTGCGCAGGAGGCCGTAATGGTTCGTCAACCCGGAGAACACCGAGCCCGGTTTCACCGCCGGCCCGAGAGCGAGTAC
>DATKRA010000041.1:0-7873 GCA_035532455.1 Gaiellaceae bacterium
GGGGGACTGCGGGCGCGGCGAGGATCTCGTCGGGCACGTGGCGGGGCGAACAGTCCTCGCGGATCCGGCGCCTGATCTCGCCGACGAGCGCGTCGTCGAGCACGGCTCCGTCGCGGAGGACGACGAAGAGCGACATGCGGCTGCCGTCGCCGTACGGCACGTCGACGACGAGCGCGTCGACGATCTCGTCGAGCGCGAGCACGCTGCGGTACAGCTCGCTCGTCCCCATCCGCACGCCGCCGCGGTTGATCGTCGCGTCGGAGCGGCCCGTGATGATCGCCGTGCCGCGCTCGGTGATCTCGATCCAGTCGCCGTGCCGCCAGACGCCGGGGAAGGTCGAGAAGTAGCTCTCACGTAGGCGAGAGCTGTCGTAGTCATTCCACAGATAGAGAGGCATCGACGGCATCGGCTCGGTGATCACGAGCTCGCCGACCTCGCCGACGAGCGAGCGGCCGTCCTCGCTCCACGACTCGACCTTCGCGCCGAGCGCGCGCGCCTGCAGCTCGCCGCGGTAGACGGGCAGCGTCGGGACGCCGCCGACGAACGCGGTGCACACGTCGGTGCCGCCGGACGTGGAGAAGAGCCAGGTCTCTTCGCCGAGCTCGTCCCGGACCCAGTCGAATCCCTCGGGCGCGAGCGGCGAGCCTGTCGAGCCGACGCTGTCGAGGCGGGAGAGGTCGCGGCCCGCGGTGGGCGCGACTCCTTCTTTCTGGCACGACGCGATGTAGCCGGCGCTCGTCCCGAAGCACGTGATCTCCGCGGCGTCGGCGAGATCCCACAGCGTGCCGAGGTTCGGGTACGCGGGGTTGCCGTCGAAGAGGACGACGGACGCCTCGGAGAGCAGGGCGCCGACGAGGAAGTTCCACATCATCCAGCCGGTCGTCGTGAACCAGAAGACGCGGTCGCCGGCCTGCGCGTCGAGGTGGAGCCGGAGCTTCTTGAGGTGCTCGAGGAGGATCCCGCCCTGGCCGTGGACGATCGCCTTCGGCAGGCCGGTCGTGCCCGAGCTGTACAGCACCCAGAGCGGATGGTCGAACGGGAGCTGCGCGAACTCGAGCTCGGCGGCGGGCAGATCCCAGTCGTCGCCGGCGAGGTACGGGAGGACGAGCGTGCGCTCGAGGGTCGGCAGCTCCTGCTCGAGCGCCGCGACGGCTTCGGCGCGGTCGAAGTCCTTGCCGCCGTAGCGGTAGCCGTCGACGGCGAGCAGCACCTTCGGCTCGATCTGCGCGAAGCGGTCGACGACGCTGCGGACGCCGAACTCGGGCGCGCAGCTCGACCAGACCGCGCCGATGCTCGAGCAGCCGAGGAAGGCGGCGATCGTCTCGGGGATGTTCGGGAGATAGGCGGCGACTCGGTCGCCCGCTTCGACGCCCGACTCGCGGAGGGCTTGCGCGAGGGCACCCGCGCGCGCGCGGAGCTCTCCCCATGTCCAGTCGTCGAGCGGCCGCAGCTCGGAGGCGTGGCTGATCGCGAGCGCGTCGTCGTCACGGTCACGGAAGACGTGCTCGGCGTAGCTGAGCCGCGCGCCCGGGAACCACTCGGCGCCGGGCATCTCGTGGCTCGTGAGGACGCGTTCGTACGGCTCGCCGGCGCGGACGTCGAAGAACTCCCAGATCGACGCCCAGAACTCCTCGAGCTCGTCGACCGACCACTGCCAGAGGGCGTGGTAATCCGCGAGCTGGAGGCCGCGCGTGGAGTTCAGCCACTCGCGGTAGCGCGTGATCGTCGCGGACGCGATCCGCTCGGGGCTCGGCTCCCAGACGATCGGCGGCGTGGCTCCCACGCCGCCGATGCTAGTCGCGACACTCCCGTCACAAGGCCGCCGGCCTTACGTATCGGTGGCTGCCACCGGCCTCCGCATGGTTACGCGACCTGTTGCGCCGGCGTGACGGAGTTGCGCGCGTTTCGTCGCGGCGGCTGCCACCGGTCGAGGCCGTTTCGGTCACACGGTCTAAGAAGACACGTCCGGTGCCAGGCACCGACGTGTCTGGTCTGGACAGCGCTCGAGTGCGCGAGCAGCTCACGCCGAAGGGAGTGTCGGCTCCTAAGGACACGCCTACGGCGCGAGGTCGCTACCTCGTCGTCGACCTCGTCGCCTGCTCGTTCACGCCCGACTTGAACATGCCGCCGGTCGCGATCTTCGTCAGGAGCTTGTCGGGCTGGGACTCCTCGTCGAGTGTCTGGTCGGCGAGGTCCTCGATCCCGTCGAAGCCCGTCTCCTTTGCGAGCTGCCGAACGGTGCCCCACGCCGCGATCTCGTAGTGCTCGATGCGCTGGGCCGCGGCGATGATGGCCGCGTCCTTCGCGGTCGGGTCGCCGGTCGTCTGGAGGATCTCCTCACCCTCGGCGATGAGGCCCTTCATCCCCTTGCACTCCTCGGTCGGCTTGGTCACCCCGAGCTCACCGAGCGCCTCCTCGACGCGCTTCACGTGGCCGCGAGTCTCCTCGAGGTGCTCGCGGAACGCAGTCTTCAGCTCGTCGTGCGTTACCGCCTTCTCCATCTTCGGCAGCGCCGTCACGAGCTGCGTCTCCGCGCTGTGCAGATCCTCGAGCTGCTCCGTCAGGACATCCTTCAGCGAGTGAAAACCCATCTCAACCCCTTTCCTCGAATCCGTACTTTCCCGTTGGCGCCTACCGCACTTGCCGAAGCCCAAACCGGCGAGACGGGACTAAGGTGCGCCAATGGCCCAAGACACGCTCATCACCACCGACACGCTCACCGTCCGGGACAACCGCACCGGCGAAGAGGTCGAGATCCCGATCGTCGACGGGACGATCCACGCGACCGAGCTGAAGAAGCTCGGGCT
Organism: Gaiellaceae bacterium; assembly: GCA_035532455.1. GTDB lineage: Bacteria > Actinomycetota > Thermoleophilia > Gaiellales > Gaiellaceae > Palsa-739. Next base: position 2,808 of record DATKRA010000041.1, read on the forward strand.
GACGTCGTACGACCCCGCTTTCCTCAACACCGCCTCGACGCGCAGCTCGATCACGTACATCGACGGGGACGCCGGGATCCTCCGCTACCGCGGCTACCCGATCGAGCAACTCGCCGAGCAGGCGAGCTTCCTCGAGGTCGTCTGGCTCCTCTTCGAGGGCGAGCTGCCGACGCTGGCCGAGCTCGACTCGTGGCAAGACGAGGTTCGCTTCCACACGTACGTTCACACGAACGTCGAGCAGTTCCTCGACGGCTTCCGCCACGACGCGCATCCGATGGGGATGCTGCTCGGCGCGACCGCTGCCCTCTCGACCTTCTATCCCGACGCGAAGGAGATCGGCGACGAGGAGAGCCGCCGGCTCCAGAAGCTGAGGCTGGTCGCGAAGTTCCCGACGATCGCCGCGTGGGTCTTCCGCCACAGCCGCGGCCTGCCGTACGTCTTCCCACGCAACGACCTCGACTACGTCGGCAACTTCGTCAACATGACGTTCGAGATCGGCGGGCAGCACGAGCCGAACCCGGTGCTGCAGCGGGCGCTCGAGATCCTCCTCATCCTCCACGCCGACCACGAGCAGAACGCCTCGACGAACGCGGTGCGCGGCGTCGGCTCGACGCAGGTGGATCCGTTCTCGGCGGTCTCGGCAGGGATCGCGGCGCTCTACGGGCCGCTCCACGGCGGCGCGAACGAGCAGGTGTTGAGGATGCTCGACGAGATCGGCGACGTGAAGAACGTCCCCGCCTTCATCGAAGGAGTGAAGAACCACGAGCGGCTGCTCATGGGCTTCGGGCACCGCGTGTACAAGAACTACGACCCGCGCGCGAAGCTCATCAAGCGCGTCGCCGACGACGTCTTCGCGCAGACCGGGATCGACCCGAAGCTCGAGATCGCGCTCGAGCTGGAGCGGATCGCGCTCTCCGACGACTACTTCATCGAGCGGAAGCTCTACCCGAACGTCGACTTCTACTCCGGGATCATCTACCGGGCGATGGGCTATCCCACCGATTACTTCACGGTGCTGTTCGCGCTCGGCCGGCTCCCCGGCTGGCTCGCGCAGTGGGAGGAGATGCTCTCCGACTCCGAGCAGAAGATCGCGCGGCCGCGGCAGATCTACACGGGCTACGACGAGCGCGACTTCGTGCCGATCGCAAAGCGCTAAGAGCTCCTAACGGAATGACCACGCGCTGACTGGGCGTGATGGGCGAGTGCGATGCAAGGACGCAGGGAGTGCGAATAGCAGAGCTATTCGCACGACTGAGGACGCAGCAGCGCGCCGCCCAGCGCGGCCAGGCGGCCCGTGCTTCATTGCGTTAGGAGCTCTAAACCGCGGGATTCCACGGATTCGCACGGAGACGCGAGCCGCGAGCGTTCCGGCATGGCGCTCGACCTCGACCAGCGTCCGATCCTCGTCTTCTGGGAGACGACGAAGGCGTGCTCGCTCGCCTGCAGGCACTGCCGCGCCGAGGCGCAGTCCCGGCCGGCTCCGGGCGAGCTCGACGACGCCGAGGCCCGCGCCCTCATCGACTCGCTTGCCGGCTTCGGCCGTCCCCGCCCGGTGCTCATCGCGACCGGCGGAGACGTGCTCGAACGGCGCGGCATCGACGACCTCGTCGATCACGCGGTGGCGCGGGACGTCCCGCTCGCGCTCGCCCCAAGCGTGACCGCGCAGCTCACCGACGAGCGCGTGCAGGAGCTGCGCAGCCGTGGGGTCAAGATCGCGTCGCTCAGCCTCGACGGCGCCGAGCCGGCCACCCACGACGGGATCCGCGGGATCCCCGGCCATCACGCGGAGACGCTGGCCGCGATCCGGCTGCTGCGCCGAAACGGGCTCACGGTGCAGGTGAACACCGTCGTCATGCGCGAGACCGTCGAGGAGCTCCCCACGATCCTGCGCCTCGTGCGCGACGCCGGGGCGGCCGTCTGGGAGGTGTTCTTCCTCGTCCACGTCGGCCGGGGGCACGCTCTCGGCGAGCTGACGCCGGAGGAGAACGAGGACGTCTGCCACTTCCTCGTCGACGCCGCGCGCTGCGGGCTCGTCGTGCGCACCGTGGAGGCGCCGTTCTTCCGGCGGGTCGTCGCGCAGCGGGCAGACGGCGGAACGCGGTCGGCCGGGTCCTTGTACGCGCGCCTCTCGGCGCAACTCCACGCCGAGCTCGGCGAACCGACGGCACCGTCGCGGGCGCAGACGAAGGGCACGCGCGACGGCCGCGGCGTCGTCTTCGTCGGCCACGACGGGACGATCCAACCCTCCGGCTTCCTTCCGGTGCCGCTCGGCAACGTCCGGGAGGAGAGCATCGTCGGCGTCTACCGCGAGCACCCGCTGCTGCGGCAGATCCGCGCCGCCGAGTTCGGCGGCCGGTGCGGCACGTGCGACTTTCGCGAACTCTGTGGCGGCTCGCGGGCGCGCGCCTTCGCGGCGACCGGCGACCCGCTCGCCGCCGACCCCGGCTGCGTGCTCGCTGCCGCCTGATCGCCGCACGCTGCCGGCGCGAATCTACGGATGCCGCGGTCGTGCGGCATGGCGACGCTGGGCGCATGGCACGAAACTCGCTCGCGCGGCGAGCATGCGCGGAGCTCGTCGGGACGGCGCTGCTCGTCTTCGTCGGCGCGGGATCGGTGGCGGCGCTGCTCCTCCTCGACGGCAGCACGCCGTTCGGCGGTGCGGATCTCGGCTTCGTCGCGCTCGCGTTCGGCTTCGTCGTCCTGGCGCTCGTCTACGTCCTCGGCCCGATCTCCGGCTCGCACATCAATCCCGCCGTGACCGTCGCGCTCGCCGCGTCGCGGCGCTTCCCCTGGCGCGACGTGCCCGCCTATGTCCTGGCACAGCTCGCGGGCGGCACTCTCGGAGCGCTGCTCATGTGGGGGATCTTCGGCACGCGGGGGACGCGTCTCGGCACCGGCTTCGGGATGGCGTTCTTCGACGAGTCCAAGACGAGCTGGGGCTCCGCCTTCCTCGCGGAGGCGCTCGCCGCGGGAATCCTCGTCTTCATCGTCCTCGGCGCCATCGACAGGCGGACGCCGCAGGCGGTTGCCGGCGTGGTGATCGGCGTGGCGCTAGCGGGAATCGTCCTCGTCATCGGCCCCGTCACGTGCGCGGCGACGAATCCGGCGCGCGTCTTCGGGCCGCTCCTCGTGCAGACGGTCGACGGCTCCGGCGCCCACAACTGGCTGCAGCTGCTCGGCGCGTATGCGCCGGCGGAGATGCTCGGCGGCGTGCTCGCCGCCTTCGGGTACGACCTGCTCAACCGGCAGAGCTGACGATCAGTGGGAAAGTACCGCCCGTCTCCGTGGCGGCTTCCGGATGCGGAAGGCGCCGGGAGCGGCAAGGCTGAGTGCATGGATGAGCATCCGCTCGTTCGGCGCGCGGCGGCCGAAGCCGTCGGCACTGCGCTTCTCGTCTTCGTCGGCGGAGGCGCGATAGTCGGTCTGCTTCTGCTCAACGCCGGCCACGGCGCGGCGTTCAGCGGTCCCGACCTCGGCCTCGTCGCGCTCGCCTTCGGCGTCGTCATCGTCGTCTCCGTCTCTGTGCTCGGGCCGATCTCCGGCTCCCACATCAACCCCGCCGTCACGGTTGCGTTTGCAGCGTCCGGCCGCTTTCCCTGGCGCGACGTCCCTGCGTACGTCTTGGCGCAACTCGGGGGTGGAACCGCCGGCGCGATGCTGATGTGGGGCGTCTTCGGCTCGCGCGGCACCAGTCTCGGCACCGGCTTCGGCATGGCGACCTTCGACGCATCGACCGTGAGCTGGGGCTCGGCCTTCCTCGCGGAGACGCTTGCGACGGGGATCTTCGTCTTCGTCGTGCTCGGTGCGATCGACCGCCACACGCCGCAGGCGTTCGCAGGCGTCCTGATCGGCATCGCCCTCACGGCGATCGTCCTCGCGATCGGGCCGCTCACGTGCGCGGCGATGAACCCCGCGCGCGTGTTCGGGCCGTTGTTCGTGCAAGCGGTCGACGGTTCCGGCGCGCACAACTGGCTCCAGCTCCTCGGCGTCTACGGGCCGGCCGAGCTGCTGGGTGGCGTCGCCGCAGCCTTCGGCTACGACGCGCTCAAGGGAAGAGTGCGGTCAACGCATCCCGCTCCTGCGAAGAGAGCGGACGCGCAAGCGCGGCGAGCGCCGGCCGCAGCTGTTCCGGCCGGCGAGGCCCGATGACGACCGAGACGCGGTCGCCGGCGAGCAGCCAGGCGAGCGCGAGCGTCGCAGGATCCCCGCGTCGCTCGAGCTCCTCGAGCGCGTCGTAGATCCGGTCGTCGCGGAACCCTTCGTACGGCTCCGGCCGCTTCGTCATCCGCGAGCCCTCCGGGAGCGGCTCCCCGCGGCGGTACTTGCCGGTCAGCCAGCCACCGGCGATCGGGCTGAACGCCTGGAACCAGACGCCGTGCTCGCCGCAGAGCGGCAGCACCTCGTCCTCCACGTCACGGTCGAGGAGCGAGTACGAGTTCTGGACCGCGGCGACGGATCCCGCCGCGAGCACCTCCCGCAGCTGCGCTCCGTCGACGTTGCTCACGCCCCAGGCGCCGATCTTCCCCGCAGCGACGAGCTCCTCGAAGACGCCGGCGATCTCGGCGGCGGAGACGTCGGGATCCCAGGCGTGCGCGAGGTAGAGGTCGACGCGCTCGACGCCGAGGCGCTGCAGGCTCGTGTCGATCTGCCGGCGGACGCGAGCCGGCCGCAGGCCGTGGTCCTCTCCCTCGGCCATCGGCGCGAACGTCTTCGTCGTGATGCGCAGGCCCTCGGGACGGCGCGCGCGAATCCACTCGCCGATGTACGTCTCGCTGCGGCCGCCGCCGTACGCATCCGCCGTGTCGAGCCACGTCAGACCCGCCTCGAGCGCCGCGTCGAGTAGCTCGAACGCCTGCTCCCGCGTATCGCCCTGGCCGAAGAATGCGGGCGCGGAGCCGATGCCGCCGAAGTTGCCGCATCCGACGATCACTCGCGGGTACGTTTGCTCCATGGCGACGACCCTATTCGACGTCGCGGGCGCCAGGGCGCGCTTCTCCTCGCTGCGGGACGGCGGGTTCGTGTTCCTCGACGCGCCCGGCGGCTCGCAGGTTCCCGACGAGGTCGGC
>DATKRA010000042.1:0-5868 GCA_035532455.1 Gaiellaceae bacterium
GGCGCGTCCGACGAGAAGACGTACCGCGTCCATCGCAAGCTCGGCGAGCCGTGCCACGTCTGCGGCACGCCGCTCGCGCAGGTCGACTTCGAGGAGCACACGATCTTCTATTGCCCGACATGCCAGACCGGCGGCCGCACGTTGAAAGACAGGCGGCTCTCACGGCTCTTGAAGTAGCGGCGCGGCCGTCGCCAAGCAGTCCGTAGCATCGGACCGTGCTTCCGGAAGGCGTGCATCACTGGACGGCCAAGCATCCCGAGTGGGAAGGACCGGTGTCGGCGTACGCGATCGATGACGGCCGGCGCCTGACCCTCATCGACCCCATCGCCGTGCCGGACGATGTTCGCGCTCTCTTCGGCGCGCGCGAGGTCGCCACGGTGCTCACCTCGACATGGCACGAGCGCGACGCTGCGTCGCTCGGCTTCCCCGTGTGGGCTCCGGCGCCCGATCGTCCCGAGGATCAGCTCGTCCCGGCGACGCGCTACGCGATCGGCGACTCGGTGCTCGGGCTCGAAGCGTTTCCGGGCCGTGAAGGTCAGCTCGATCTCGTGCTCTGGAGTGAGGGCGCCCGGGCGGTAATCGCCGGCGACACGCTCGTAGATCTCGGTGACGGCCTCGAGATTCGCGCGAGCTGGTTGCCGGAGGGCGTCACCGTGGAGCAAGTCGCCGCCGGCCTGAGACCGCTTCTCGACAAGCCCGTGGAGATCGTGTTGCCGACCCATGGCGAGCCCACGGGCCGTGCGGCCCTCGAACGCGCGCTTGCCTGACGGCGCCTCGGTTAGGCTCCGGACATGGCCACCGTTGCCGAAGTCATGAACACGAGCGTCCTCACCGTCGATCCGACGGCGTCGATCGGCGAGGCGGCCGAGAAGATGATCGACGCCGGCGTCGGCGCGGTCGTCGTCATGGAGGACATGGCCCGGATCGTCGGGATCGTCACCGAGCGCGACCTCATGCGCGCGGTCGCGCAGCGCGCGCGGGCGGCCGAGGCGCGCGTGCGCCAGTGGATGACCGAGAGCGTCATCACGATCGAGCCCGAGACCGAGATCAAGGACGCGGCGAAGATGATGTTCGAGAAGAACTTCCGCCACCTCCCGGTCGTCAACAAGGACGGCCGCCTGCTCGGTATCGCAAGCCTCCGCCGCCTCTCCCAGTACGAGTTCGAGCACTCGAAGTAGTGGAGGGCTTGGCGGGAACAGTGGCTGTGGCGCGGCTGACGCGCTGGATCGCCGCGACGCGGCGTCCTCAGTCGCGCCGATAGGAACCGTTATCGGCGCTCCCTGCGTTCTTGCGTCGCGACGCCCATCGCGCCCCCGCGACGAGCACCGTCCCCGCCAAGCCCTCCCGTCCGGCTGCCTTCGTAGGCTGCCCCCGTGATCAGGCTCTTCCCCAATGCGGGCGGCTGGCTCGAGGTCGTGTGCGGGCCGATGTTCAGCGGCAAGAGCGAGGAGCTCATCCGCCGCCTCCGCCGCGCCGAGATCGCGGGGCAGCGCGTGTTGATCGTCAAGCCGCAGATCGACAACCGCTACGACATCGGCCACGTCGTCAGCCACGCCGGCGCGAAGATGCGCGCGGTTGCGGTCGATTCGCCGGCCGACATCCCGGGTCTCGTCGAGGGCTACGACGTCATCGGGGTCGACGAGGTGCAGTTTTTCCGGCCCGAGATCGTGTTCGTCCTCGATGGGCTCGTTGAGAAGGGAATGCGGGTCGTAGCAAGCGGCCTCGACCAGGACTTCCGCGGCTTCCCGTTCGGCGTGATGCCGGAGCTGCTCTGCCGCGCCGAGCTCGTCGACAAGCTGCAAGCGGTCTGTCACCGCTGCGGCGGGCCAGGGACGATGACGCAGCGGCTCGTCGACGGCGCACCCGCGCCGGCCGACGGAGCGACGATCGCCGTGGGCGCGCTCGAGCAGTACGAAGCGCGCTGCCGCAGCTGCCACGAGCTCGCGGCGCCGGCATTCGCTACCGGCTAGCTGTCGACTGGGTATCGCTGCGCGGCCCCGGCCACCACCAAGCGGCGTACGTGCCGAGTCCGACGAACATCAGACCGCCGAGCAAGAGACAGATACCGGTGATAGTGCTTCCGCGCGTACTTCCGTCCACGAGCGAAAGCGTTCCGGCAGCCATCGCCAACGCGCCGACGCCGACAGAGCCGCCGGCGAACTCGAGGCGGTTGAGACGCGCACTAAGTCCTCGAGCAGCCCGCCGCCTAGCAACGATCTGCTTATAGGCGACTAGAGCCACGAGCAAGCCGGCGGCCGCGTAGGTCAGGCTGACAACGGCAGTCATGCCAAACGGACGACCAGAGCGTCGCCGTCGACTTCGAGGGAGCCGCCGAGACGGGAAACCAGTCGCGCAGCGACTGCGGCGCCGAGGTCGCGCAGGTCCTCTCCCAGGACGACCGGCGCGGACGCCGCAGTGACCGGGGAGATGCGGAGCTCTGTCCCCGCCACCTCGACCGTGACCTCGTCGAAGCCGCCGTGGCGCAGCGCCGACTGCGCGAGTGCAGCGATTCCGCGCTCGAGGTACGGAGGGTCCGTCTCGATCGTCGCGCCGGCACCCGAGACCATGACGCGCTCCTCGCCGAGCCGCGCCGCGGCGGCGTGCGCCAGCTCGAGCGTGTCCGTCTCGCGGAGCGTCGGGTCGTAGCGTCCGTCCTCGATCCGCGCGACGAGGGAGAGCTCGTCGAGCAGCTCCGCGAGCTGCGCCGACGCGGCTTCGATCATCTCGACGTAGCGGTCGTTCGGGGGCTGGAGGTCGCCCCCTTTCGCGAGGGTTCGCGCAAAGCCGTGCACGGTCGCAAGCGGCGTGCGCAAGTCGTGACACGCGAGCGAGACGAGGCGGGCGAAGTCGGCTACGGGGTGATCCTAAAGCTCGTCTTCGCCGGGGTCGGGTCGGCGCCGCCGGGGCCGACTGCCGCAACCTCGAACGTGTACGTCCCCACTCGGAGCCGCGTGTACTTCGCGTGCACGTGGCATGCCGTGAACGTCGCCTTCGTTCGCGGCTTCTTCAGGGCGCACCTGAAGCCCGACGAGAAGGGGCCGACGGCCTCGAACCTGAACTCCGCCGTGCGCGCGCTCGAATAGATGCGCACCTTGGTGATCTTCGTCCCGGGTACGGCGTTGAAGTACTCGGCCGTGTTCCGCGCGAGGCGCGCGAGGTCGGGGAGAGCGGTGCTGTCGTACGCGCTCGCGCTCGTCGCGACGACGCGACCCTTGACCGCGATCGCGGCGCGGCCGTCGGCCCACTTCGCCAGGAGAGTGGCGCCCGGCGCGAGCGGAGTCGTGGTGCTGTGGGCGGTGGCGAACGTATCGAGTCCCTGGACGATCGGGTTGCGCGGCCTCACCACGTTGCCGAGCGTGGTCGCCTTGGTGGGGGTATTCGGCCCGAGGCCGAGCGGCGGGTATCCGCCCGAGGCGAATCGACCTGTGGGATACGTGCCCTGCTTGTTCCAGTTGTCGTACGCAGCCTGGAGCACCACTCCACCCTGATCCACGTAGTCCGCGAGGCGGTCTCCGTACGTGGTCGGGTCGTGGTAGCCACCGTTGCAGAAGTCGCCGGTGTCGACGACGAGATCGTTCGCCGCCAGTTGGCCGGGCGTCGGTGTCCCCGCGTTGGTGTCAAAGGTCGTCACGCTCGCGATGCCGGACTGCCCCGCGATCGCCGTCACCAGGCCCAGGTGGGCACAGCTTCCGGCGACCATGACCTTCAGGCCCCCGGAGGAAGCGGTGGTCGAGGCGGCCACGCTCAGCAGCGCGCACGACACGACGAGGAGGACAAATGCGGATCTCAAAGACCGCTAGCCGGCTTCCCGATCCAGCGGCGCCAGAGCGTCGAGCGGTTCTCCTCGCCACGCCAGAGCCGCACGAGGTTCGCCTTGTGGAGGATGAGGACGCCGAGCCCGGCGGCGCCTCCGAACGCGATCACCGGCCACGGATAGCCGTAGAACCACGCCCACAGACCGAGCGAGCCCGCAGCGACGATCGAGGCGACCGACGGGTACCGCGTCACCCCGAAGACGACGAGCCAGACGCCCGCCGCGGTGAACCCGACGAGCGGTGCGACTCCGAGAAACGCTCCGCCCGCAGTCGCGACCATCTTCCCGCCGCGCTGGAAGCGGAGGAAGATCGGCCGCCAGTGGCCGAGCATCGCCGCCGCACCCGCGAGCACTCCCGTCCCGTGCCCGACGACGTGGACGCCGATCATCGCCGGCGCAAATCCCTTCGCGGTGTCGAGCAGCATCGCCGGCAGGCCGAGCTTCGATCCGTACACGCGCCAGACGTTCGACGCGCCGATGTTGCCGCTGCCCTTCGTCCGGATGTCCTCGTGGCGGAAGATCCGGACGAGCCAGTAACCCCACGTGATCGAGCCGGACAGGTAGCCGGCGACGACGAGGACAGCGGTGAGCACGGCCGCCGGCTAGGACGGGATGCCGTACTGCTCGACCCAGCCGTTCACGACGTCCCAGTCGAGGTTGGCGAAGAACGCCTCGATGTACGACGCGCGGTCGGTCTGGTAGTCGAGGAAGTACGCGTGCTCGTAGACGTCGAGCGCGACGAGCGGCGTCGCGTTCCAGACGGGGAACGTGTTCTGGGAGTCGCCGATGTAGTTGAACAAGCGGCCTTCGTCCCAGTCGTACGCCGTCCAGGCCCAGCCGCGGCCTGCGATGCCCGTCGCCTTGAGGTCGGCGCGCCACGCCTCGACCGAGCCGAAGTCGCGCTTCACGAGCTTCCCGAACGCGCCGTCGGGCTCGCCTCCGCCGCCGCCGAGATGGGCGAAGTAGAGCTCGTGATTCTTGATCCCGCCGATCGCGAAGGTCAGGTCGACCTTCAGCGCGCGGAACTCGGAGTACGTCTGGTTCGCGGCGGAGAGGTCGACGCCGTCGAGCTTGCCGAGGATCTCGTTCCGCTTCGCGACGTAGCCCTCGTAGAGCTTGTAGTGAGCCTCGACCGCCGCGCGGGAGATTCCGTCGAGCTGCAGGGTCTCGGGCCGCAACGGGCGAGGGGAGATCGTCTCGAACCTGTAGGCAAGCGTGGACACGAACGCGGAGCATATCCTCCGGAGCAGAAGACGACGCCCACAAAAGGAGCACACGAATGGCCTTCGAGCTGCCGGATCTCCCGTACCCCTACGACGCGCTCGAGCCGCACATCGACGCGGAGACGATGCGAATCCACCACGACCTGCACCACGGCGCGTACGTCACGAACGCGAACGCCGCGCTCGAGGGGACGGAGTGGGCCGACGCGTCCGTCGAGAGCGTCCTCACGAACCTCGACGCGCTGCCCGACGACAAGCAGACCGCCGCCCGCAACAACGTCGGCGGCCACGCGAACCACTCCCTCTTCTGGCAGATCATGAGCCCCGACGGCGGCGGCGAGCCCGGCGGCGTGCTGCGCTCGGCGATCGAGGACGCCTTCGGCTCGTTCGAGGAGCTCCGCACCGCGATCAACGACGGCGGCGTGAAGCGCTTCGGCAGCGGCTGGACGTGGCTCGTCTGGGACGGGACCGGCCTCGCCGTCTACTCCACGCCGAACCAAGACTCGCCGATCATGCAGAGCGACGTGCCGCTGCTCGGCATCGACGTCTGGGAGCACGCGTACTACCTCTCCTACCAGAACAAGCGACCCGCGTACCTCGAGGCGTGGTGGAACGTCGTGAACTGGCCCGAGGTCGAGCGGCGCTTCGCGGAGGCGCAAAACTCATAGGCAACTGGGCTCGGAGGCAATCCGCGAGAGGATCCTGTGCGTAAGACCGAGTCAGATATGGAGGCTGCGCTCGACATACCGCGGATGCGGGTGGTTCCTGCACCCGTGGAGGCGCCGGCGGAGGACGACCCGGCCGACGCGGTGCTGCTCGCCCGCGTCGCCA
>DATKRA010000043.1:0-30360 GCA_035532455.1 Gaiellaceae bacterium
CGTCGTAGCGCTCGGTGATCTTCCAGAGGAAGAAGTCGGTCTCGGGCCGCACGCCGGTCGTCGTGTACGCGCGGAGATGCTCGAAGCGGCCGGAGAAGTCGTCGAGCACCTGCGCGAACTCCTCCTTGTGCGCGGCGCGGACGTCGGCCGAAACGAGGCGCCGCCACTCCGGCGCGACGCGGTAGAACGTGTACGCGACGTACTGGCCCTCCATCGCTGGCAATGCTAGCCGTGTCCCAATAGGCTGCCCCGATGCGTACGGTCTTCAGCGGCGGGCGGGTCTTCGACGGCACGGGCGCGCCGGTCGCCGGGGCCGACGTCGCGGTCGAGGACGGGCTCATCGCCGAAGTCGGCGTGGGACTGGACGGCGACGAGCAGGTCGACGTCTCGGGCTCGACGCTGCTGCCGGGCCTCTTCGACACGCACGTCCACGTGATGTTCGGCCACCTCGACATGTGGAGGCATCTGCAGACGCCGTTCTCGTACATGTTCTACGACGCGATCAAGAACCTCGACGCGACGATCCGGGTCGGGATCACGACCGTCCGCGACGCGGGCGGGGCCGACCTCGGTGTGAAGCGGGCGGTCGAGGAGGGAATCGTCCGCGGGCCACGCCTCCAGATCTCGCTCACGATGCTGAGCCAGACCGGCGGCCACGGCGACGGTTGGCTGCCGTCGGGCGGCACGGCCGACCTCTTCCCTGTCTACCCCGGCATGCCGTCCCAGATCGTCGACGGCGTGGAGGACGCACGGCGCAAGGTCCGCGAGCTCGTCCGCAACGGCGCCGACGTGATCAAGATTGCGACCTCGGGCGGCGTCCTCTCGCCGACCGACTCACCCGACCAGCGGGGCTTCGCGCTCGACGAGATCCAGATGATGTGCGAGGAGGCGCGCGCCGCGGGGCTCTTCGTGATGTCGCACGCGCAGGCGGCGATCGGCATCAAGAACGCGGTGCGCGCGGGCGTCCGCTCGATCGAGCACGGCATCTACATCGACGACGAGGCGCTCGAGCTCATGCTCGAGCACGGGACGTACCTCGTGCCGACGCTCGTCGCACCGCTCGGCGTGCTGCGCGCGGCGGAGGCCGGAGTGCCGATCCCGCCGGCGATCCTCGCGAAGGCGACCGACGTCGTCGACATCCACCGCGACTCGATCCGCCGCGCCGCCGGGGCCGGCGTGAAGATCGCGATGGGAACCGACGCCGGCGTCGTCCCGCACGGCACGAACCTCAAGGAGTTGCAGCTCATGCAGGACGTCGGCATGAGCCCGACGGACGTGCTCGTCGCGACGACGAAGACCGCGGCCGAGCTCATGGGCCTCGAGCGCGAGCTCGGGACGCTCGAGCCGGGAAAGCGCGCCGACCTCGTCGTCGTCGCCGGCGATGCGCTCGACTTCACCGACCTGCCGCGCCGCATCGAGCGCGTCTACCAGGACGGCGTGCTCGTCGTCGAAGCGGCCGCCGAGCCCGCGCCAGTACCGGTCTAGCCCTCGGGTACGGTGGCCGAAATGGCCGCCGGCGTCGAGAACCAGCTGAAGCAGCTCCCGGCGAAGCCCGGCGTCTACCTCTTCCGCGACGACGACGGCGACGTCCTCTACGTCGGCAAGGCGAAGTCGCTGCGCCCGCGCGTCCGCTCGTACTTCCAGAAGACGACCGACGGCCGCGCCCAGATCCGGTCGCTTCCGGGCCGTGTCGCCGACATCGAGGTGATCGTGACCGGCAGCGAGGTCGAGGCGCTTCACCTCGAGCAGAACCTCGTCAAGCGGCACCGGCCGCCGTTCAACGTTCGGCTGCGCGACGACAAGTCGTTCCCGTACATCGCGGTCACGGTGGAGGACGAGTACCCGCGCGTGATGTTCACGCGCGAGCGGCACCGGCCGGGGGTGTGGTACTTCGGGCCGTACGCGAACGCGAAGAAGGTACGCGAGACGCTGGACGTCTTGAACCGCGTCTTCCGCTACCGGCCGTGCGAGGGGCCGAAGCCGGGACGGCACAGCGGCATCCCGTGCCTCGACTTCCACATCGACCGTTGCCTCGCGCCGTGCGTCGGCTACGTCTCGGTCGAGGACTACCGCGCGCTCGTCGACGGCGTCATCGAGTTCCTCTCCGGCGACGTGAAACCGATCCAGCGCGAGCTCGAGCGGCAGATGCACGCGGCGGCGGGCGAAGAGCGCTACGAGGACGCGGCGCGGTACCGCAACCGCCTCCACGCCGTCCAGCATCTCGTCGAGCGGCAGTCGGTTGAGCGCCACGGAGGCGGCACGGTCGACGTGATCGGCTTCGCGGCGGAAGGCGACCGTGCCGTCGTGCAGATCTTCCCGCTTCGCGGCGGCAAGATGGTCGACCGGCACTCGTTTCATCTCGAGAACGTCGGCGGACAGGACGTGACGACGATCATCGAGTCGTTCGGCCTCGAGTACTACGGCAGCGCGCCGAGCGTGCCGCCGCAGATAGTCGTGCCGCGCGAGGCGGGCGATCTCTCGGCACTCGCGGAGCTGCTCGGCGAGCGGCGCGGCGCGCGAGTGGAGATCCGTACGGCCGAGCGCGGTGAGAAACGGCGACTGCAGCAGCTCGCCGACGAGAACGCGCTCCATGTTCTCTCCAGCGACGTCGCGCAGAGCGAGGCGCGGCGGCTGCGGCGGGTCGAGGCGCTCGAGCAGCTGCGCGAGACGCTCAACCTCGAGTCGCTGCCGCTCCGGATCGAGTGCTTCGACATCTCGACCGCGATGGGCCAGGACAACGTCGGCTCGATGGTCGTCTTCGAGGACGGCCTCCCGAAGAAGGCGCACTACCGGAAGTTCGGGATCAAAGGGCAGGCGGGGATGGACGACTTCGCCGCGATGGGGGAGATGGTCTCGCGGCGGTTCGCACGGCTCGAGAAGGGCTCACTGACGGACGAGTACGACGAGTCGTTCGCAGCCGCCCCGAACCTCGTCGTCGTCGACGGCGGCAAGGGCCAGCTCGCCGCCGCGCTCGCCGCGATGCAGGCGTTCGACCTGCCGCGCGTCGCGGTGATCGCGCTCGCCAAGCGGGAGGAGGAGGTGTTCGTGCCGGGCCAGGCGCGTCCGGTCGTCCTCTCGCGGCACGACCCGGGTTTGCAGCTCTTGCAGCGTGTTAGGGACGAAGCCCACCGCTTCGCCGTCGGCTTCCACCGCCAGCGGCGCGAGTCGCGCGGCTTTGCGTCGCTCTTCGACGAGCTCGAGGGAGTCGGACCGGCGCGGCGACGGGCGCTCCTCAACCACTTCGGCTCCGTCGACGCGATGGTCGGCGCGTCGGCGGAGGAGCTCGAGGGCGTTCCCGGCGTGCCGGCCAAGGTCGCGCGGAGCGTCTACGCCCAGCTCCACAAGGCTGGACGCGGCTGAATGCCGCGCTTCTGCTCAGCGTGCGGCGCGCCGATCGGCGTGGAGGCGCCGGTCGCGTGCCCTTCGTGCGGTGCCGACCACTGGCTCAAGGCGAGCCGTGCCGCGGCGGCGCTCGTCGTCCACGATGGGCGACTGCTCCTGACCCGGCGCGCCCTGGAGCCCTGGCTCGGTCGCTGGTGCGCGCCGTCCGGCTTCTGCGACGGCCCGGAGCACCCGGTGGCGACGGCTGAGCGCGAGACGTTCGAGGAGGTCGGCTTGCGGGTACGCGTCGTCGGCTACCTCGGGCACTGGGTCGACGAGTACCTGCCCGGCGCCGAAGGCGGTGTCGAGCCGCAATGGTGCGCCGTCTCCTACTACCACGCCGTCCCCGTCGGAGGACTCGAGCTGAGCTGCCAGCAAGGGGAGGTGAGCGCGGCGGAATGGTTCCTGCCCGACGACGTGCCGCGCGAGCTGGCGCCGCCGCGCAACGGGCCGCGTATCTATGACGCGTGGCGCGAGGCGTTCCGCGCGGGGCGGCTCGAGACGGTGTTGCCGGATCTCGGTTAGGGAGTGTCCGGCCCGAGGAACGGGTACCGGTAGTCGCGCGGCGGGACGAAGGTCTCCTTCATCGCGCGCGGGCTGACCCAGCGGATGAGGTTCCACATCGAGCCGGCCTTGTCGTTCGTGCCCGAGGCGCGCGCGCCGCCGAACGGCTGCTGCCCGACGACGGCTCCGGTCGGCTTGTCGTTGACGTAGAAGTTGCCGGCCGCGTAGCGGAGCCGATCGCGCGTGTGCTCGACCGCCGCGATGTCGCGCGCGAAGACGGCGCCGGTGAGGCCGTAGGTCGTGCCGCTGTCGACGAGGTCGAGCGCGTCGTCGTAGTGGGAGTCGTCGTAGACGAACGCGGTGACGACGGGACCGAAGAGCTCCTCCTGCATCGTCCGGAAGCCGGGGTCGGTGGTCTCGATCACGGTCGGCTGCACGAACCAGCCGTCGCTGTCGTCGTACGCGCCGCCGGCGACGATCGAGGCGGAGCCGGACGCCTTCGCTTCTTCGATCGCCTCCTTCTGCGTCGCGAAGGAGCTCGCGTCGATCACGGCGCCGACGAAGTTCCCGAAATCGGCGACGTCGCCCATCGTCATCGCGCTGACCTCTTCTGCGACTTTGTCTCGGATCTGCGGCCAGAGGCTCGCGGGCGCGAAGACGCGGGAAGCGGCCGAGCACTTCTGGCCCTGGTACTCGAAGGAGCCGCGGAGGATCGCCGTCGCGACGGCATCGGCGTCCGCGCTCGGGTGAGCGACGATGAAGTCCTTGCCGCCGGTCTCGCCGACGATGCGCGGGTAGTTGCGGTAGCGGGCGATGTTCTCGCCGACGGTCTTCCACATCCCCTGGAAGACGGGCGTCGAGCCGGTGAAGTGGATGCCGGCAAGGTTGTCGTTCGCGAGCGCGGGATCGCCGACCGCGCCGCCGGAGCCGTAGACGAGGTTGATCACGCCGGGCGGCAGGCCCGCTTCCTCGAAGAGCTTCATGAGGAAGTGGGCGCTCACGGCGGCTGTCGAGGCGGGCTTCCAGACGACCGTGTTCCCCATGAGCGCGGCGGAGGTGGGGAGGTTGCCGGCGATCGACGTGAAGTTGAACGGGGTGACCGCGAAGACGTAGCCCTCGAGCGGGCGGTACTCGAGCTTGTTCCAGACGCCGGGCGAGGAGATCGGCTGCTCCTCGTAGATCCGCGTCATGTACTGGACGTTGAAGCGCCAGAAGTCGATGAGCTCGCAGGCGGCATCGATCTCGGCCTGGTGCGCCGTCTTCGACTGGCCGAGCATCGTCGCCGCGTTGAGCGTCTGCCGCCACGGGCCGGCGAGCAGATCGGCGGCGCGAAGGAAGACGGCGGCGCGATCCTCCCACGGCGTCCTCGACCAGTCCGCCCACGCATCGGCCGCGGCCTTGATCGCGCGCTCGACCTCTGGGCCGGTGCCCTTGTGGACGTCGGCGAGGACATGGCTGCGCCGGTGCGGCATGACGGCTTCGAACGTGTCGCCGGTGCGCACCTCCTCGCCGCCGATCACGAGTGGGAGGTCGAGCCGCTCGGCACTCAACGCGACGAGACGGCCCCGAAGCTCGTCGCGCTCGGGGCTGCCGGGCTCGTAACCCATGACCGGCTCGTTGTACGGCTCGGGCACGCGGAAGATGCCGTGAGTGCTCATTTCCCGCTCCGCCGCCGACGAAGTCGGCGACTCCGCTCTTTGCTGATCTCCGTCGAGACTACGCTCATGAACCGATTCTAGGATGAGAAGTCGTGGCGGTGGCGCAGGTGGTGTACGAGGTCGACGGCTGGGGGACCGGCGAGCTCGTCATTGCCGACGGTCTCGTCGTCTGGCACGAGTCGCCTTGGCCGCGGGCGCGCACCTCTTTGGTCCCATCCCAAACCCCTTCCCACCCGGGGCTAGGGCGAGGCGTAGCACGGAAAGCGTCGCCGGAACGGAACGGCTTTGTCGCGGAAGTGATCGCGCGGTTGCACAGCTACTTCGAAGGCGACTGCGGGGCGCTCGACGGAGTGCCGGTCGACCTCGAGCACGAGACCTCGTTCTGCACGCGCTGCGCGGAAGAGCTGCGCGCGGTCCCGCCGGGTGAGGTCGTGACCTACAGCGAGCTCGCCGCGCTCGCGGGTGCTCCGGGCGCGGCGCGCGCGGCCGGAACCTTCTGCGCTCGTAACCGGCTCGGCCTCTTCGTCCCGTGCCACCGCGTCGTCGCCGCCGCCGATCTGGGCTCGTACGGGAGCGCGGGCGTCGAGTACAAGCGCCGCCTGCTCGCCCTCGAGGGATATCCCGGTGCTCTCTGACGACCTCCGGGAGGAGCTCGCCGCGATCGCGCCCGAGCGCGAGTGCGACCGGCTCGCCGAGCTCTCCGGCCTGTTCCACGTCGCCGGTCGCGCCCACCTACGCGGCCGCGGCAGCGTCGATGTCCATCTCGACATCGTCAGCTCCACCGTCGCGCGCCGCGCCTTCGCGCTCCTTCGTGCGCTCGACGTCACGTCCGAGATCCGCACCTACAACCGGGCCGCGTTCGACCACGCCACGCGCTACCAGCTCCACGTCGAGGGATCGGACGCGGCGTATAAGGCGCTCCATCGGGCGGGCGTTCTCGATCGCTCCCATCGCCCGCTCGACCGGCCTCCCGCGCGCACCGTCGCACGCCGCTGCTGCGCCGCCGCGTACCTCCGGGGTGCGCTGCTCGGCGCCGGCAGCCTCAGCGGCCCACGTGACCCGCACCTCGAGATCCGCACCGGAGAGGCAGACGGCGCTCGCTTCCTCGCCACCCTCGCTGCGCGCCTCGGAGCCGAGCTCCACGTGCAGGAGCGCGCGACGCACGCAACCGCGTACGCGAAGGGGACGGAGGCGATCGCCGACACCCTCGTCGCGGCCGGCGCGGTCGACGTCGTGCTCGCGCTCGAGGAGCAGGCCGTCCTCGCCGCAACGCGCGGCGACGCGAACCGGCTTGCGAACGCCGACCACGCGAACCTCGTCCGCACGAGCCGCGCCGCACACGCCCAGCTCGAGGCGCTCCGGCGCATCGACATCGACGGCCTGCCCGACGACCTGCACGAGATCGCCCTTCTCCGGCTGCGCCATCCGACTGCCTCGACGGCCGAGCTCGCGCGCCGCTGCAAGCCCAGTCTCTCCAAGGCGGCCGCGTACCGCCGTCTCCGCCGCCTGCAGGATCTCGGACGCTCCTGAAGCCGCACCGAATCCGGCCCACGTCTTCAAGCGCGGCAACAAAGGGGCATATAATCGCTGCGGCGGGTCCGTGCTCGTTCGGCGGCAGATTCAGACCCCGTCTGCCGTCGGCTCTCGAGCGGGGGTAAAAAGGACCGGGAGGGTCGTCCTCGGAGCTTCCCGGTCCGCCCGCCTGTCGCAGAGCCGCACGGTTCATGCGGGAAGGTGCCGATTTTCCCGCACGGCCGCCTCGTTAGACTCGACTCGTAACCGCGAACAGGCAACGACAAAGGGGATCGAGACGATGGCGAAGATCAGGGTCGGGATCAATGGCTTCGGCCGGATCGGCCGCAACTTCACCCGCGCGCACCTCGAGCGCGGCGGCGACTTCGAGATCGTCGCGGCGAACGACCTCGGCGACGCGGCAACGATGGCCCACCTCCTGAAGCACGACTCGGTGCTCGGAAACCTCGACGTGCCCGTCGCGTTGGGCGACGGCGCCATCTCGGTGGGCGGACACGAGATCAAGCTCCTCTCCGAGCGCGATCCCGCGAACCTGCCGTGGGGCGACCTCGGCGTCGACGTCGTGATCGAGTCGACCGGCTTCTTCACGAAGCGCGAGGGCGCCGAGAAGCACCTGCACGCGGGCGCGCGCAAGGTCGTCATCTCGGCCCCCGCGACCGATCCCGATCTCACCGTCGTGCTCGGCGTCAACGACCGCGAGTACGACCCGGAGAAGCACAACATCGTCTCGAACGCGTCGTGCACGACGAACTGCGTCGCGCCGGTCGCGAAGATCCTCCACGAGGCGTACGGCATCGAGCGCGGCTTCATGACGACGATCCACGCCTACACGCAGGACCAGATGCTTCAGGACGGCCCGCACAAGGACCTCCGCCGCGCCCGGGCCGCCGCGCTCAACCTCGTCCCGACCTCGACCGGCGCGGCCCGCGCGATCGGCGTCGTCATGCCCGAGCTGAAGGGCAAGGTCGACGGGATGTCGATGCGCGCCCCTGTCCCGACCGGCTCGATCGTCGACCTCGCGGTGCTCGTCGGGAGGGAGACGACCGCCGAGGAGGTCAACGAGCTCTTCCGCTCGAAGGCCGACACCGGCGACCTCGAGGGGATCCTCCGCTACACCGACGAGCCGCTCGTCTCGACCGACATCGTGCACTCGCCGTACTCGTCGATCTTCGACAGCGACCTCACGATGGTGAACGGCAACCTCGTCAAGGTCTTCTCGTGGTACGACAACGAGTGGGGCTACAGCTGCCGCCTCGTCGACCTCGTCGCGAAGATCGGCCAGACGCTGCCGGCCGCCGTCGCCGCGTAGGAGGAAGCGTGCGGCGTCCGAGATCGGTTCGCGACGCCGACGTCGCGGGCAAGGTCGTCCTGGTCCGGGCGGATCTCAACGTCCCGCTCGAGGACGGCCGCGTCGCCGACGACACGCGCATCCGTGCCTCGCTGCCGACGCTCGAGCTGCTCCTCGACGGCGGCGCTGCCGAGGTGCGCGTCTGC
Source organism: Gaiellaceae bacterium (assembly GCA_035532455.1). Taxonomy (GTDB): domain Bacteria; phylum Actinomycetota; class Thermoleophilia; order Gaiellales; family Gaiellaceae; genus Palsa-739. Next base: position 8,571 of record DATKRA010000043.1, read on the forward strand.
TCGCATCTCGGCCGTCCGAAGACCGAGGAGGACAGGGCGAAGTACGCGATGGCGCCCGTCACGGCGCGGCTGCATGAGCTGCTTCCCGACGACCGCATGAAGGTGCTCGAGAACACGCGCTTCGAGCCGGGGGAGACATCCAACGACGAGGAGTACGCGCGCCGGCTCACCGACGGCTGCGACCTCTACGTCAACGACGCCTTCGGCTCCGCGCACCGCGCCCACTCCTCGACCGAAGCGGTCGCGCATCTCCTGCCGGCGTACGCGGGACTGCTCCTGCTCGACGAGCTCGAGCACCTCGGGCGTCTCCTCGGCGACGTCGAGCGGCCGTTCGTCCTCGTCTCCGGCGGCGCGAAGGTCGAGGACAAGCTCGGCGTCCTGCGCAACCTCGGCGGCCGGGCCGACACCGTGCTCATCGGCGGGAAGATGGCCGAGGAGCTGCGCGACGGGAGTCCGCTCGGCTTCCCCGTAGAGCTGCCGAGCGACGTCGTCGGCGCCGCGGAGTTCTCCGCCGACGCGGAGTCGCGCGTCTGCGGCTACGACGAGCTCCCCGCCGGCTGGCTCGGTCTCGACATCGGGCCCGAGACGCGCTCGCGCTTCGCGGAGAAGCTCGCGGGGGCGCGGACGATCTTCTGGAACGGACCGATGGGCGTCTTCGAGTGGCCGCGCTTCGCCGGCGGAACGAAAGCCGTCGCCGAGGCGGTCGCGGGGAATGCCGGCGCCTTCTCCGTCGTCGGCGGTGCCGACTCAGTCCGCGCGCTCAACGAGCTCGGCCTCGCGACCAGCGTCTCGTGGGTCTCGACCGGCGGCGGCGCAAGCCTCGAGCTGCTCGAGGGAAAGGAGCTGCCCGGCGTGGCGGCGATCCCCCCTTCATAAGATGACTCAGTGATCGTCGCCGGTAACTGGAAGATGTTCGCGGGGCCGGACCCCGAGGCGCTCGCGGGCCTTGACGCCATCGTGTGCCCGCCGTACACGCGTCTCGCCGACTGCGTCGCCGCGGGCCTGACGACGTATGCGCAGAACGTCCACTGGGAGCCGGAGGGCGCCTTCACCGGCGAGATCTCCGCGCCGATGCTCGTCGAGCTCGGCGTCACCGGCTCGCTCGTCGGCCACTCCGAGCGGCGCCAGCTGTTCGGCGAGACCGACGAGGGCGTCGCGCGCCGCGCCGAAGCGGCGCTCTCCGCCGGGCTGGGGGTGATCGCGTGTGTCGGCGAGACGCTCGAGCAGCGCGAGGCGGACGAGACCGAGGACGTCCTCCGCCGCCAGGTCACCGCCCTCCCGCAGGACGGCCGCCTCGTCATCGCGTACGAGCCCGTCTGGGCGATCGGCACCGGCATGACCGCGACGCCGGAGCTGGCGCAGGACGCCCACGCCTTCATCAAGTCGCTCCTCGACGTGCCGGTGCTCTACGGCGGCTCGGTCAAGCCGGACAACGCCGCCGGCCTCTTCGCGCAGCCGGATGTCGACGGCGCGCTCGTCGGCGGCGCCTCGCTCGACGTCGACTCCTTCCGAGCCATATGCCAAGCCGCAGATTCCCCCTCGTAGCGCTCATCATCCTCGACGGCTGGGGGATCGCCCCGGCTGGCCCCGGCAACGCCGTCGAGCTCGCCGACACGCCTGTCTTCGACCGGCTCTGGCGCGACTGCCCGCATGCGCAGCTCGCCTCATCGGGCGGCGCCGTCGGCCTCCCCGACGGTCAGATGGGGAACTCCGAGGTCGGCCACCTGACGATCGGCTCCGGGCGGATCCTCTTCCAGGACCTCGTCCGCGTGAACACGGCGATCGCGGACGGCTCGTTCTTCGAGAACCCCGTCCTTCGCGGCGCGTTCGAGCGAGGGGAGAACGTCCACCTGCTCGGCCTCGTCTCGCGCGGCGGCGTCCACTCTCACATCGACCACCTCAAGGCGCTGCTCGAGTTCGCCCCGGAGAAGACGTGGATCCACGCGTTCACCGACGGTCGCGACGTCTCGCCGCACTCGGCCGTCCACGATCTTGCGGAGCTGCCCGCCAACCGCATCGCAACGGTCGCCGGCCGCTACTACGCGATGGATCGCGACAACCGTTGGGATCGGACACAGAAAGCGCTCGAAGCCGTCACGAATCCCGTGGTATCAACCCCCAAGGGGGGCGACGCCGTGGCGGAAGTGCAACGGAACTATGACGCCGGCGTAACGGACGAGTTCATCGAGCCGACCGTCATCGAAGGCCGGCCGCGCCTCGATCCGGAGACCGACACCGCGATCTTCTTCAACTTCCGGCCGGACAGGGGGAGACAGCTCTCGCAGAAGCTCGGCGAACTCGGCGTCGACCTCACGACGATGACGCGCTACCGCGACGACTTCCCGTTCCCCGTCGCGTTCCCCGAGCACGTTGTCGAGGGGACGCTCGCCGAGGTGCTCAGCGAGCACGGGATCCGCCAGCTCCACGCCGCCGAGACGGAGAAGTACGCGCACGTGACGTACTTCCTCGACGGCGGCCGCGAGGAGCCGTTCGCGGCGGAAGAGCGGATCCTCGTCGACTCGCCGCGCGACGTCCCGAGCTACGACCACAAGCCCGAAATGTCCGCGACGGAGGTTGCCGACAAGGTCGTGGCCGCGATCGACGCGGGAGGGCTGGGCTTCGTCGTCGTCAACTTCGCGAACCCCGACATGGTCGGCCACACCGGCGTCATTCCCGCGGTCGTGCAGGCGGTGGAGACGACCGACGCGTGCCTCGGCCGCGTCGTCGACGCGGTCGAACGCGCGGGCGGCGTGTGCCTGATCATCGCCGACCACGGGAACGCCGAGAAGCTCCTTCAGGACGACGGGGTCAGCCCGCACACCGCGCACACGATGAACCCCGTGCCGGCGATCCTCACGGCGCCGGGCTTCACGCTTCGCGACGGCGAGCTTTCCGAGGTCGCACCGACGATTTTGGCCCTTCTCGGGGTGCCGAAATCTTCACAAATGACTCAAAACTGTTTACTGGAAAAGTCCTGAAATAGCTCTATACTCGCGGCACATTGTCGCTGCCCCAGCCTGATGACGGCATTCTGCGGAAGGCGCAGCGAGGCGATGATCGCGCCTTCGCGATCATCGTGCGCTCGTACCAGACCCCTGTCTTCAATTACGTGCTACGGATGGTTGGCGACCGGTCTCTCGCCGAGGATCTGACCCAGGAGGTCTTCCTCCGCGTCTACCAGGGGCTGCCGCGCTTCTCGTCGCGCTCGAAGTTCACGACCTGGCTCTTCCAGGTGACGAAGAACCGCGTGCTCGACGAGTTGCGCGCAACCGAGCGGCGCCCACGCACCGTCGTCGACGCGGACGACATGAAAACCTTCGAGGTCGTCGACGCCCCGTTCGAGCGGATCGAGGCGATTGACGCGGTCTGGCGTGCGGTCGAGCACCTTACGGTCGATCTCAAGATGGCTCTCCTCATGCGCGACATCGTCGGGCTCTCGTACAGCGAGATTGCGGACTCGCTCGAGGTCACCCTCGCCACGGTCAAGTGGCGGATCTGGAAGGCGCGGGAGGAAGTCCAGCTCGCGCTCGCCCGTGACGGCATCGAGATCTTCGAGCCGGCCGTCCCCGCCGTTGTGGTCGAGCCGCCCGTCGCTGCCGCGCAGGTCGCCGCGGCGATCTCGGTTCTCCCGCCGCCGCTCTTGCCCGTCAGCGTTTAGAGGAGGGCGCTACTGCCCGAGCGCAAGTCGGCTCGCGAGGGATCTCGGCAGCCCGGCCTCCGCCATTTCGCTCTGCGTGCGCGCCACGTCGTACGCGACCCGGCGGAACTCGGCGCGGCGCGCCGCGAGGTCGAGGAGGAGATAGGCCGCCCGCGGGTCGCCGTCGCGCGGCTGGCCGACGGAGCCCGGATTGAGGAGCGCCGGGACGTCTTCGTCGAGCGCGATGGTGGTGCCCGCCGGCGCGAGTCCGCCCTCCGGCTCGCCCGCGGATGTCGTGAGGTGGAGCGCGACGTGGCTGTGTCCGACGAGCACGAGCGGCGAGCCGGCGAGGGCGAGAGTCGCGAGCGCGGCCTCGTCCGAGAGCACGTACTCCCAGACGGGGTCGCGCGCGCTGCCGTGGTAGAGCGCGACGCCATGTGCCTTTCCCTGCGGCTCGAGGCGGTCGAGGAACGCGTGCGACTCCAGCGTCATCGCCTCGCGATTCAGCCGCGCCGCGAGCGCGGCGTCGCCGTGGAACTCGTCGAGGTCGATCGTGCCGCGGATCGCGAGGTCGTGGTTCCCGGCGAGGCAGACGTCGGCCCGTTCCGCGACGATCGCGCAACACTCGTTCGGGCGCGGCCCGTAGCCGACGATGTCCCCGAGGCACCACAGTTCGTCCGGCGCGTCGGCCTCGATCGCTGCGAGCACCGCTTCGAGCGCGCAGAGGTTCGAGTGGATGTCAGAGACGACGGCGACGCGCATCGGCGGTCGCGAACGCTAGCCCGGCGAGAACGGGGACGGTCGCGGCCACCTCGGAGGTCGTGAAGAAGAGGAGCCCCCAGAGGCCGGCGGCGATACCTGTCGCGACGGCGGCTCCGTACTTGCTTCGGCCCGCGACGACGATCCCGAGCAGCGCCGGCGCGAGCAGATCGAGCCAGCCCATGAGCGCCGAGCCGAACGTCGCTTGCTGCAGGCTCGGCAGCAGCGATCCTGCGGCGTGGGGGAGGGTGACGGCGTCGAGCGCGTTCGAGGCGTTCCTGACGCCGCTCGTTCCCCAGACGAGCACGACGTCGAGGGCGGCTAGCGCAACGAGCCCGAGGCGGATCGACGCGGCGGGAGCGACTCGCCCGGCCGCCGACGCTGCCGCCACGCACGCGAGGGCGACGAGAGCGAGGCCCGCTGCGTCCCGCACGAGCCCGTGCGCGAGCCAGGCGGCGACCCACAGGCCGGCCGCGGCAGGTGGCCACAGCCACCAGCGCTTGCGCCCGGCGAGTACGCCTCCCGCGGCAGCGAGCACCGGTGTCCCGAACGTCGCGAGGAGGGAGAGCGCGCGAGGGCCGCCCGAGACGAGATCGAGGATGAGGACTCCGCCGGCGAGGAGCGCGGCGGGGACGAGGATCGCCACCGCGCCGAATGACCTTCCCGTCGCGGCCCGCGCGGGCACGGCCACAGTCGCCGCCTGCGCAGCACAGAGCACCGCATAGGACGGCGCAAACGCGAGCGTCAGGCGCCCTCGGACGGCTCGGAGTGGCCGGGCGCCTCGGGCAGGTTGCGGATCCCCTCGCGCGTGACGTACTTCGACCACGAGTCCTCGAGCGCCGCGATCAGCTCCGGCACGAAGCGCGGCGACGCGTTCACGCGCGCGACGACCGCGCCGGGCACGTCGCCCTCCTCGATCTCGTGCTCGATGCGCATGAACGTGAGCGTGAACTCGTACTGGGAGAAGCTCACGTTCGCGAAGTTCGAATACGTGCCGCCGATGAGCTCGGTCGGCATCTGGATGTTGAGGCGCCGCTCGCCGGGGTCCGGCTCGGGTTGCTCGAGCTCTTCGTCGTCCATGTCCACATACTAGGGTCGTGTCGGCAAGCTTCCGCCTGCGCCAGGGCCTGCGCATCCTCGTTGCGTTCGTCGCCGCGCTCACGGCGGGCACCGTCGGCTTCCACGCCCTGACCCACGAGGGCTGGCTGAGCTCCGTCTATCGCGCCGTCGTCACGACGACGTTGACCGGGCTCGACACGGTGCCGACCGGCGACGGAGCTCTCGTGCTCACGATCGTGCTCGTCCTGGCGGGACTCGCGATCATCGCGTACGCCGGCGCGGTTATCGTCGAGGGCATCGCCGGCGGCGTGCTCACCGGCGCCCTGACCGAGCGACGGAGGGTACGAGCCATCGACCGCCTATCGGATCACTACATCATCTGCGGCTACGGCCGCGTCGGACGGCGTGTCGCCGAGGAGTTCCGGCACGCCGCCGCCGCCTACGTGGTGCTGGACCGGAGCGAGGCGGCGATCGCCGCGGCAAACGAGCGCGGCGACCTGCTGGTGCACGGGGATGCGACGGACGACACCGACCTGCTGCGAGCGGGCATCGAACGCGCGCGGGGCCTCGTCGCCGCCGCCGACTCGGACGTCGACAATCTCTACGTCGTCCTGTCCGCGAAGGCGAGCCGCCCCGAGCTGACGATCGTCGCGCGTGCCTCGGATCGCGCCGCGGAACAGAAACTGCTTCGCGCCGGAGCCGACCGTGTCGTCCTGCCGTACGCGACCGCCGGTGTGGTGATGGCGAATCTCGTGCTCCGTCCCCAGGTGACGGCGTTTCTCGACACCGTGATGACGGCGGTCGGTCCGGATCTCCAGCTGGCCGAGGTCGAGGTGCAGAACGGCTGTCCCGTGGCCGGCCGGACCATCCGCGAGCTGCGCATCCGCCACGAGACCGGCGCGATCGTGATCGCGCTGCGCAAGCGCGACGGAAGCTTCGACACGACCCCCGAGCCCGACTCGCTGCTCGAGGTCGGCGACGTGCTGATCGGCGTCGGTGCGCCGGATGAGATCCTCCGGCTCGAGGATCTCTTCGCGTCGGACGGTGCCCGTGCCGTTTGACCCTGTCAGGTCGCTCGCGGACGCGCTGGCGGCCCAGATCGGCGCGGAGCTCGAGCTCGAGCGGCCCTCGGAGCCCGAGCACGGCGACTACGCGACGAACGTCGCCCTGCGGCTTGCGGGCACACGACGCCGCCCGCCGCGTGAGCTTGCCGCCGAGATTGCGGCGGCCGCGGCAGAGCTGGAGGTGGTCGACCGCGCCGAGGTCGCCGGCCCCGGCTTCGTCAACGTCTTCCTCCGCGACGAGTGGTTCGTCTCCGCCCTCGAGGCGATGCTCGCCGGGAGGCCGGTGGAGAAGACCGGGAAGCGCATCCAGGTCGAGATGGTCTCCGCGAACCCGACCGGTCCGATCACCGTCGCCTCGGCGCGAAACGGCGCGTACGGCGACGCGGTCGCGCGGCTGCTGGAAGCGGCCGGAAACGAGGTCGAGCGCGAGTACTACTACAACGACTCGGGCGCACAGATGGACCGCTTCCGCGCCTCGGTCGACGCCGTTCGGGACGGCGTGCCGGTTCCCGAGGACGGCTACCAGGGCGCGTACATCGACGAGCTCGCCAGGACCGAGGGCGATCCGGTGCCGGTCATGTTGCGCGAGATCGGAGAATCCCTCGAGCGCTTCCGCATCCATTTCGACACGTGGCGGCGCCAGAGCGAGCTCGAGCAGCGCCTGCCGGAGTTGCTGCCACGCCTCGACACGTACGAGAAGGACGGAGCGCTGTGGGCGCGCGCGTCGGCGTACGGCGACTTCCAAGATTGGGTACTCCTTCGCTCGGAAGACCGCACGCCGACCTACCGCGCCGCCGACGTCGCGTACCTGGTCGACAAGCTCGACCGCGGCTTCGATCGCGCGATCTACGTCCTCGGCGCCGATCACCACGGAACGCTCTACTGGTACGCCGCCATCGCGCGGATGCTTGGGTACGACCCCGACCGGGTCGAAGTGCTCCTCTACCAGCTCGTCCATCTCACGAGGGGCGGCGAGCAGACGAAGATGTCGAAGCGCCGGGGCGACGTCGTCTTCCTCGACGAGTTCATGGATCAGGTGGGGGTCGACGCTGCGCGCTGGTATCTGGTCAAGAGCGGACCGGACCAAACGCTCGAGATCGACGTCGACCTCGCCGCGGAGCGCTCGCAGAAGAACCCCGTCTACTACGTCCAGTACGCGCACGCGCGCATCGCCGGCATCCTCCGAAACGCCCCTGACAACGCTAGTGACAAGTTGTCACTAAGTGGTTCTCTGGCGCCGGAGGAGAAGGAGCTGATCAAGCGGCTCGCCGAGCTGCCGGGCGTGATCGCCGACGCGGCCGCGAAGCGCGGGCCGCAGGGGATTCCCGCCTACGCGATCCGCGTCGCCGACGACTTCCACCGCTTCTACCACGAGCATCGCGTGCTCGAGAGCGAGCAGGAGAGCTTCCGTCTCGGCCTCTGCCGCGCGACGCAAACGGTCATCGCGAGTTGCCTCGACCTTGTCGGAGTCGACGCACCTGAGAGGATGTGAGCCGTGAGCGTCCGCGAGGCACCCGACCGCAACATCGCGATGGAGCTCGTTCGCGTGACCGAGGCAGGCGCGATGGCCGCCGCGCGGTGGATCGGGCGCGGCGAGAAGGAGAAGGCCGACGGCGCGGCCGTCGATGCGATGCGCTACGTCCTCGATTCCGTCGACATGCGCGGTGTCGTCGTGATCGGCGAGGGGGAGAAGGACGAGGCGCCGATGCTCTACAACGGCGAGGAGGTCGGAAACGGGGAGGGCCCGGAGGTCGACGTCGCGGTCGACCCGCTCGAAGGCACGCGGCTCACGGCGCTCGGCCAGCCGAACGCGATCTGCGTGATCGCGGTCGCCGAGCGGGGGACGATGCTCTTCCCGGGCGCGGCCCTCTACATGGAGAAGATCGCGGTCGGCCCGGCCGCCATCGACGCGATCGACATCACGAAGAGTCCGACCGACAATGTGAACGCCGTCGCGGAGGCGCTCGGCAAGACGCCGCGCGAGGTCGACGTCGTCGTCCTCGAGCGCGATCGCCACGACGAGCTCATCGCGGAGCTCCGCGAGGCCGGCGCGCGTGTGCGCCTCATCCGCGACGGCGACGTCGCGCCTGCGATCGCCGCGGCGCAGCCCGGCACGAGCGTCGACATGCTCTACGGCATCGGCGGCACGCCGGAAGGCGTCATCTCCGCCGCGGCGCTGAAGTGCGTCGGCGGCGGCATCCAGGGACGCCTCTGGCCTCGCAACGACGACGAGCGGCAGAAGCTCCTCGACGCAGGCCTCGACCCGGCGACCGTCCTCCACACGAACGACCTCGTCTCGGGCGAGGACGTCTTCGTCGCAGCCACCGGCGTGACGACCGGCTCGCTCCTCCAGGGCGTGCAGTACACGCAGGGAGGAGCGATCACCGACTCGATCGTCATGCGCTCGCGCTCGGGCACGGTGCGCCGCGTCGTCGCGCAACAGTCGCTCGCGAAACTCTCCCAGCTCACCGGCTTCGAGTACACATAGCCGAACGTCCGGTGGCAGCCACCGTCACGAATGCGTCGCATCTTCGTCACGAAACGCCGCGCGGCCGCATGGTTATGCGGCCGCGCTTCGTGACACTTTCGTAAGTGGCTGCCACCGGCCGTCAGGCCGCGACCGCCTCCGCCTCCATCTCGGGCGCGTAGACGCCCGAGCGCGCGGCGGAGTTCAGCTTCGCGCGGTGGTAGTACGCGCGCTGAGCGGCCTCGACGTTCTCCGGCTTGCCGCCCCAGGCTTTCAACGCAGGTGCCTGCAAAGCGCGGCCGTAGGAGAAGGACAGCTGCCACGGATGCGGCCCGCTCGCGTTCATCGCGTTGAGGTGCGCGGTCGCGTCCTCGTCCGACTGCCCGCCGGAGAGGAAGACGATCCCGGGCACCGCGGCCGGCACGTGCTTGTGGAAGGTGTGCAGCGTCGCGGCGGCGACATCCTCGATGCCGGCGCGGCTCGACGCCTCGTAGCCGCTCAGCACCATGTTCGGCTTGAGGAGCGTGCCCTCGAGGTCGACCCGCTGGTCGAAGAGCTCCGTGTACAGCGCGGCGAGGACGCGTGACGTGACGACGCCGCTGCGCTCGATCGTGTGCGTGCCGTCCTGCAGCACCTCCGGCTCGACGATCGGGACGATGCCGGCCTCCTGGCAGAGCGCCGCGTAGCGGGCGAGCGCGTGCGCGTTCGTCCAGATGCAGTAGTCGCTCGGCAGCGAGTCCGAGATCGAGTACGTCGCGCGCCACTTCGCGAATCGCGCGCCGAGGCCGCGGTACTCCGCGAGGCGTTCGCGCAGGCCGTCGAGGCCCTCCGTCACCGTCTCGCCCTCGGCGCCGGCGAGCGGCTTCGCGCCGGCGTCGACCTTGATCCCGGGGATGATCCCCTTCGAGGCGAGCAGCTCCGGGAACGGCGTCCCGTCGGCCGAGGTCTGACGGATCGTCTCGTCGTAGAGGATGACGCCGCTGATGAACTCCTCGGCGCCCGGCGTCGCGAAGAGGAGGTCTCGGTACGCGCGACGGTTCTCCTCGGTCGATTCGACGCCGATCGTGTCGAAGCGCTTCTTGATCGTGCCGCCGCTCTCGTCCGCGGCAAGGATCCCCTTCCCCTCGGCGACAAGTGCGCGGGCGGTCTCGTGCAGTTCGCTGGCCATCAATCTCTCCTGGGTCGCTGTCTCGCCCCCATTATGGCCGGGCTACAATCGCCGCACCGCGGGAGTAGCTCAGTTGGTAGAGCATCAGCTTCCCAAGCTGAGGGTCGCGAGTTCGAGCCTCGTCTCCCGCTTCGCCTCGAGCAGATTGGCTGAGTTTCCCTCTTTCTTGTCTCAAGTCGACCTTGCGCCCGGCCGATTTACGGCGCGATGGTCCCGCTGCGCGTACTGCGAGGTCTCGTTCCGGCCTGCGTGCTCGGGCTCGCGTGCGTTGCCATTGCATCGGCCAGTTGGGGTGGACGTGATCCCGCGAAGAACTTCCCGATCGGGAAGCTGCCGACGACTTGTCAGACCGCGCCGGCCGGCAAGCAGTGCATCGACGCTGTCGTGTACTACCTCGACAAGGCGCGGTCGCGCGCCGGCCTTCCGCCGTACGCGCTGCCGGCGAACTTCCCGTCGCTGTCGCCGGCGCGGCAGCTGTTCATCCTCGTCAACCTCGATCGCATCCAGTACGGACTTCCGCCGTTCCCGGGAATGACGGCGGCGCTGAATCGCGACGCGCTCGTGAGCGGCGTCTGGCGGGCGGACGACCCGCGCCTGAGCAACACGACCGGCATCACCACCTGGTGGCCGGGCTGGGCGGGCGCGTTCTATAACGCGCCGATGGCGTACGAGGTGCTGGTGTGGGATGACGGGTTGGGGAGTACCAATCCTCGCTGCACGCCGTCCGATCATTCGCGCTGCTGGGGGCACAGGCACTCCGTGCTGTGGAAGTTCGGCTCGGGCTCGGTACTCGCGATGGGCGCGGCCGCGGGACGTGATTCGCGCCACCACCGCGGCTTCGCGTATCTCTTCGTCGGCGGCAACACGGCCTACAAGCCGGTCTACACGTACACCTGGAAGCAGGCCGTCAAGGCCGGAGCGGGCAAGAACACGTACGACTACGGGCCAGCGCCGAGCGCGCTGTGCGACGTCCCGGTCGTCATCGGGCTGAAGCTCGCCGGCGCGTCACGGGCGATCGAGAAGGCGCACTGCAGTGTCGGCGAGGTCGTCAGCAAGCACACCGACTACGTGCCCGGCGTCGTGATCCGGCAGAACCCCGCGCCGGGCAACTGGCTCGCCCGCGGCTCGAGTGTCGGGCTCACGCTCAGCCTCGGCCCGAGCTAGATCACGCTTTCTACCGACGCCGCTGATGCGCCGGCTGGGCATGATGACGGTCGCTCTTGCGCCCGACTGGCACTCATCTCTCGGTTCGCTCATTCCTGATCGCGCTCGCCCTCGCACTCGTCCTCGTGGCGAGCGCAGCGGCCGCCTGGGGTGGGAGAGATCCCGCGCGCAACACGCCGATCGGGCGGCTGCCGAGCTCCTGCAGCAGCGCGCCCACTGGCAAGCAGTGCATCGACGCCGTCGTGTACTACCTCGACAAGGCGCGGTCGCGCGCCGGCCTTCCACCGTACGCGCTGCCGGCGAACTTCCCGTCGCTGTCGCCACCACGGCAGCTGTTCATCCTCGTCAACCTCGATCGCATCCAGTACGGACTTCCCCCGTTCCCGGGAATGACGGCGGCGCTGAATCGCGACGCGCTCGTGAGCGGCGTCTGGCCGGCGGACGACCCACATCCGAGCAACACGACCGGCCTCACCATGTGGTGGCCGGGCTGGGCCGGCGCGTTCGCCAACGCCCCGATGGCGTACGAGGGGTGGGTCTGGGATGACGGGCTGGGAAGTACCAACCCTCGCTGCACGCCGTCCGATCATTCGCGCTGCTGGGGGCACAGGCACTCCGTGCTGTGGAAATTCGGCTCGGGCTCGGTACTCGCGATGGGCGCGGCCGCGGGACGTGATGCGCGTCACCACCGCGACTACGCGTATCTCTTCGTCGGCGGCAACACGGCCTACAAGCCGGTCTACACGTACACCTGGAAGCAGGCCGTCAAGGCCGGAGCGGGCAAGAACACGTACGACTACGGCCCACCGCCGAGCGCGCTGTGCGCCGTTCCGCTCGTCATCGGGCTGAAGCTGGCCCGCGCGTCACGGGCGATCGAGAAGGCGCACTGCAGTGTCGGGGAGGTCGTCCGCAAGCACGCCCACTACGTGCCCGGCATCGTGATCGGGCAGCGTCCCGCTCTGCGCAGGTGGCTTGCGCCCGGAGCGAGAGTCCGACTCACCGTCAGCCTCGGCCCGGCCTAGGCTGCACCTCGCCCAGCACGTTGGAGGGCGTGCGGCGCCGCGCCGCTAGCGCCAGGTCTCGCGGAAGACCCGCAGCCAGTTGCGGTGCGTGACCTTCCCGACCGCCTCCTCGTCCCAGGCCGCCCGGCGGAACGCGTCGACGAGTTTCGGCAAGGCCGCGATGCCGTCGAGCTCGTCCGGCACGAGAGCGCCGTCGAAGTCGGACCCGAAGGCGACATGGTCGACGCCGATCCGGTCGGCGATGTACGTCGCGTGACGGACGATCTCGCTCAAAGGCGAGCCAGCGTCGTTGTGGCCGTCCTCGCGGAGGAACGAGACGGCGAAGTTGATCCCGACGACGCCGCCCGACTTCCCGATCGCATCGAGTTGCGCGTCGGTGAGGTTGCGCGACGAGGCGCAGAGAGCATTGACGTTCGAGTGCGTCGCGACGAGCGGGGCGGAGGAGAGCTCCGCGACGTCCCAGAAGCCGGCCTCGTTCAGGTGCGAGAGGTCGACGAGGATGCCGAGCTCGTTGCAGCGACGGACGAGATCCTTTCCCGCGTCGGTCAGCCCGGGGCCGGTGTTGCCGGTGGACGGGAAGCGGAACGGGACGCCTGTCGCGAACGCGTTCGGTCGCGACCACGTGAGCCCCACGGAGCGGAGACCGCGCCGGTACCACGCCTCGAGGTCGGAGAGGTCCGGCGCGAGCGGCTCCGCGCCCTCGAGGTGGAGAATCGCGGCGACGCGGCCCGGACGGAAGTCGTCCGCCGACGTCGCGAGCTCGACCGGCAGCGAGCGGAAGACTTCGTACATCTCGTCCGCGACGCGAGCCGCTTCTTCCCGCGGGATCGGATCCGGCAGCGGCAGCGCGTAGTGCGCGGTCGTGGGCGGGGCGGGCATGGGGGAAGGGACGTACACCGCGAAGAAGCCGCCGGCGAACCCCGCCTCCGCTGCGGCGTCGAGATGCATGTGGTGGATCTCGTCCTTGCGCCAGAGGCGCGAGACGAGGTCGTTGTGGCCGTCGATGATCATTGGGCGAGGCTAGATGGTTGATCCCATGAGATCGTCTGCTCCGGGGCGTGAGCTGGTGCGTCTGGCGAAGCGCGGGCCTGGCGGAGGCCGGCTCCGCCGGCCGCAGGCGGAGATTGCGCGGCCCGGGCGTGCCAGATCGCGACCCGGGCACGCGAGATGGTGGGATCCATCATCTAGACGCCGGCGAGCTTCGCAGCCTTGACTGCGAGCAGGATCACGGAGAGGAGCAGGTAGCCGTACATCGTCGCCATCGTGATCGTCCTAATGCGCGATCGCGGCGGCCGGCCGAGCAGCGCGATCGGCTTCATTGTCCAGCTCTCGCGGCCGTCTGTCTCCGGGGGAGGCTCCTGTCCGCGGACGCCGATGGTGCCGAGCGTCGCAAGGCCGACGACGAGCAGACCGGCGAGGACCAGGAGGAGCAACGTGACGTTCACGTTCGGAAAGACCGTCGTCACCATGAGGATCCCCGAGAGCATCAGGAGTGCGCCGAGGATGACCGTCGCGACGATGTTGAGCCATAGCTTGTTGACCCAGGGCCCGAGGACGTCGCGGTCATTGCAGAGCAGGAGGAGGAACACGCTCGCGCTCGGCAGCAGGACTCCCGCGAGCGCCTGAACCGTGACGGTCACGATCCCGAGCGGCGTGCCGGGGATCAGCACGATCCCTGCCGCGAGCGCGACGATCGCGCCGTAGGTGCCGTAGAAGAACTTCGCCTCGCGAGGGGGCCGGTTGAGCGAGTGGCGGACGCCGAACACGTCGCCGAACGCGTACGACGTGGCGAGGGTGATCGCACCGGCTCCGATGATCGAGGCATTCAGGAGCACGAGCGCGAAGAGGACACCCGATGTGTGTCCGAGCGTGTCTCCGAGCCCGGTCGCGACGTGCAAGGCGTCCTTGAAGTTCCCCGCGTACGACGTTCCGGCAAACGCGAACGCGGCGGTGACGATGAGGATGGCGGCGCCGCTGACGACGATGAAGGAACCGATCACCGTGTCGGCCCGCTCGTAGTTGATCCAGCGTGTGGTGATCCGCTTGTCGACGACGTTCGACTGCTGGAAGAACAGCTGCCAGGGGGCGACGGTCGTCCCGACCATGGCGATGATGAGAAGCACCGATGTCGACGTAAGGCCGCCGTGAATGCCGGGCACGAACGAGTCGTGGGCGACCGATCCCCACCGGGGGTGGCTGTAGACGATCAGCGGGACGACAAGGAGGTTGCCCGCAACGAAGACGAACATCATCCGCTCCCACTTCTGGAAGCTTCCGGTCGTCGTCATGAGGATGAGCACTGCCGCGGCAACCGGGACCGATGCGTACTTCGTGACGCCGAGATACTCGAGCGCGAAGGCGATCCCGATGAACTCCGTGACGATCGTGAGGAAGTTGAGTACGAAGAGGTCGATGACGGAGAAGGCGCCCCAAAAGCGTCCGAAGCGCTCGAGGATCAGGCGCGCGTGGCCGACGCGTGTGACGGCACCGAGCCGGACGACCATCTCCTGGTTGACGATGAGCACCGGGATCAGCAGGAGAAGTACCCAGAGCAGGCTCGTGCCGTAGTTCTGGCCGGCCTGGGCGTATGTCGAGACGCCGCCGGCGTCGTTGTCACCGACCATGACGATAAGGCCCGGCCCCATGACCGCGAGCAGGGCGACGAGATGACCGCGCCACGACCGGCGTGGGGCGACGTCGTCGAGCCGGATCGTTCCGAGTGCGCCCTTGATGTCGCCGATGTGGGCTTCGTCGAGAACCGTCGGCCCGACAGGCGGGTCGGCCACAGCGAGCGGCTGCTTCGGCGTCTCCTGTTCAGTCATTCCCTCACCCCCTTCCCGCCGCGCACGGCTTCGCACGCTCGCTTCGGCGCGCGCGTCGCGGGCGGTCGGCGAGGCTAGGGCGTGAGCGCTGGCCGGCCGGCACGCGGACGCGCGAGCCTGGTACTGCCAGGTTCGGCGTCCGTCGATCCCTCAGTGAATCTGTCGAGCCCGGTCGGCATAGCGACCCGGAGGCTACCAGCCTGCCGTCCCGCTTCGGCAGCCGATCCGGTTGCTACTCGTTGGCGAACGCGCTGACCCGGCGGCGCCAGTCGTCGGGGATCATCAGCTCGAGCAGGTCGTCCACGGTGACGATGCCCAGCACGTGGCCGTTGTCGTCGACAACGGGAGCGAGCGTAAGGTCGTAGTCAGCCATACGCATCGCGATGTCGGCGAGATCGTCGTCCGGCGCGAGCGTCAGCGGAGCTGAAGCAGTCACGTCCCGGAGGAGTGTCGCCGGCTCGCGCTTGAGCAGCATGACCACAGAGATCACCCCTCGCAGCCTGCCGTCCTCGACGACGAGAATGGTCGTTACCGTCTCCTCGGGCAGATCGGTCTGGCGAAGCTTCTCCAGCGCCTGAGACACCGTCGCCGATGCCGGGAGTGAGATGAAGTCCGGGCTCATCAGGCCGCCGGCTGTAGCGGGGTTGTAACCCATGAGCGTGCGGATCTTCCGCTGCTGCCGCCACGGCAGGAGGCGAAGGAGCGGGTCGCGCCGCTCCTGGTCGAGATCGCCAAGGAGGTCGGCGGCGTCGTCGGCCTCCATGGTGGCGAGGATCCGCGCGGCGTCCTCGTCGGAGCGTTCGCGGAGGAACTCGACCTGATGCTCGGGGTCGAGCTCCTCGAAGACGTCGGCCTCCAGCTCGCGGTCGCCACGGACGGCGTCGATGATCTCTTCGCCTTCCTCGTGCGATGCCGCCTCCACGAGGTCGGCAAGCTGTGCGGGATGGAGCTTGGCCAGGCGGCCGAACCCGAGGCGTAGGCGGGCGGTCGGGACGTGCCGGACGAAGGGCTCGACGCTCTCCCAGTCGAGGAACGGTCCCACTCCGGCCCGGCGACGAAGTCCGCGAGGCATGAGCCGGCGCACGAAGGAACGGAGGCTCGTGTCGATGCCCACGACGCGCCACCACTCCTCGACCTTGCCGAGGACGAGGTCGTCCGCGCGGACGAGGCGCGCGCCGACGACGTTGATCATGCGGTGGCCGAGCAGGTCGTTGCGCAGGAGAACCTCCCCCTCCCGGCGTTCGAACTTGCCGAGGTCGACCTCCTCGCCGGCGAGCTGCACCATTCCAGGAGCCACCTCGGCGACCCGTTCGGCCGGCACGAACACCTCGCGATGCCCGATCCGGGCCTTCAGTCCCGTGATCGGCGGATAGCCGGCGTCTGCGAGCCGCACGATGAGGTCGTCGACCCGGCCGATCGTCTCACCGGCGCGGTCGACGAGCCGACTGTTCAGCACAGAAGTCAGATTCAGGAGCGGAATGTCCACTCGCGCCGAAAGAATAGGTCACAGGTCGGCGACAGCACGAGATTCCCACTCGAGCGGCGCCGCGTGCGGCGTTCTCCGCACTCCCTCCGGCAGGACGCGCTCGAGCCGCAGCGCCGCGCCCGCGAAGACGAGGTTCGCGCCGGCGGCGACCGGCCAGAGGACGAGCGGGTGGTGCTGGAGGAGAAATCCGCCCGCGGCAGGCCCGAGGATCCAGCCGATCTGCCACGAGATGCTCGACGCGGCGAGGTAGCGCCCGACGAGGCGCGGCGGCGCGAGGTCGACGCTGAGCGGGGCCTGGATCGCGCCGTGCAGGCACTCGCCGACGGCGAAGACGAGCATCGCGGCGGCGAGGACGAGGAACGCGGCGGTTGCGCTCGTCCAGGCTCCGGCCGCGCCGACGGCGAGGAGCGAGCCGGCCCAGAGGATCCCCATGAGCGCGAAGCCGCGCATCCGGCTCCGTCCCTCCGCGAGCTTCACGACGGGAAGCTGGAGGAGGACGATCCCGATCGCGTCGAGCGCGAAGACGATCCCCACCTCACGCTCATTGATGTGCGCGACGTTCTTCCCGAAGGCGGGGAGGATCTCGACCGCAAGCGAGATGCCGGCGGTCATGAACGCCGCGTTGAGGAGCGTGAACCGGGTGAAGACGCGATCCTGCAGCACGGCGCGCCAGCTTCCGCCGGCGCGCTCCTCGTGCAGCGCGGGCTCACGGACGCGTGTGAGCACGACGAAGTAGCCGAGGAACGTCGCGCAGTCGATCGCGAACAGGACGGTGAAGCTGCCGGGACGCGCGACCGACGCGATGAGCCCCGCCGCGACGCCGCCCAGCGCGACGCCGACGTTCATCGCGAGCCGCTGCAGCGCGTACGCCGGGGCGCGCTTGCCCGCCGGCGTGAGACCCGCGAGCATCGCCGACTGCGACGGCCAGAACGAGCCGCTCCCGATCCCCCAGAGCGAGTAGATGAGAAACGCATCGAGAGCAGAGCGGATGAGCGGCATGAGCCCGAACGCGACCGTCATCACGATGAGCGCGCCGAGGAGGACGCGCTTCGGGCCGAGCCGGTCCGAGAGCGTCCCGCCGAGAAAGCCGCTCGCGAGCGCCGCCGCCGACTGCACCGCAGCCGCGCTCCCCGCAAGCCCGAAGGAGATGCCGCGGACGTTGTGGAGGTAGATGAGGAGGAACGGGAGCACGACGCCGTTCCCGAACGCGTTGACGAGCGCGCCCGCCTCGAGGACGTAGACGTCCCGCGACAGCCGCGGGTCGAGCGAGCGGACGTACTTCTTGAAGGCGGGCATCGCGCAGAAGAGAATGTAGGAGCGATGCGGCGCGCGATGCTTCTGCCACCCCTCGTGCTCGTTCTCGCCGCGTGCGGGGGAGCGAGCGGCGGGCTTACGCGGCGTGGCGGCACGACGGTCCGTCGCTGATCCGGATCGAGCAGAACTTCGAGCGCAAGCTTTGCGGCACTGAAGCCTCCCGCCTCGATCGCGGCTGCGGCTGCCGGCTACGCGGCCGCAGACGAAAAGACCTTCGGGGACGTGCGCGACGCGGTCGCCGCCGCGCGGGAAGGCGACGCCGCGACGCTTCGCGCGGTGATCGCGAAAGGCAACCGGGACGACCGTGGCGCCAGCCGGCCGTACGCGATAGAGATCGGTGCGACAGGCTGCTACATCCGGTAGCTCACGCGTCGTCGCTCTTCGCGCGAACGATCAGGTCGAGGTTGCCGAGCGGCGCGCCGTCGCACGTGACTCTCGCCGTGACGAGCGTCGGCTCCCGAATCACGGTCACGAACGGGCAGACGAAGGCGATCCGCCCGATGGTCATCTCCTGCGAAGGCGCCGTGCAATCAGAGGTCACGGCTCCGGCGGTGCGGACGGCGTGGCCCTGGTCGTCTCCGACTTCGACCTCGATGGTGTAGATCGCGCCGTAGTCGGCGTCCTCGACGACCAGGATCCCACAGACCGTGCCCGCGAGCGTTGCGGGGAAGACGTCAGGCTCGAAGTACCGCCAGGCGGATCCCTGGATGTTGAGGAGCCCGCCTTCGTCGATCGCTGCCGCGTTTGCGAAGAGGAGCGCCTCGGGTCTCACGAAGTGCGCCCGGCAGGAATCGAACCTGCGACCTCGCGCTCCGGAGGCGCGCGCTCTATCCCCTGAGCTACGGGCGCCCGGGAGAGCCAGTGTAGCCTCCTGCCCGATGGAGGTTTCCGCGCGGATCGTCACGCTCGAGCTCGCGGAGACGTTCGTCATCTCCCGCGAGTCGAGCGACACCACCGAGTCCGTGATCGTCGAGCTGCGGCACTCGGGCGTCTCGGGCTTCGGCGAGGCGGCGCCGATCGAGCGGTACGCGGAGTCGGCGCAGTCGGCGCTCGCGTACGTCGAGGAGCACGCGGACGCGCTTGGCGACGATCCGTTCGCGCTCGACGACGTCTTCGAGCGGTTGCCTGCGCGCGAGTTCGCGGCGCGCGCCGCGCTCGACGCCGCGTTCCACGATCTGCAGGGGAAGCTGCTCGGCCAGCCGGTGTGGCGCCTGCTCGGGCTCCGTCGTGCCGGGCCGCCCACGAGCTGGACGATCTGGCTCGGCGATCCCGACGACATGGCGCGCCGGGCGGAGACGGCGCTCGACCGGTTCCAGCGCCTCAAGCTCAAGCTCGGCGGCCGCGACGGACTCGACGTCGCCCGTGTCCGGGCAGTCCGCGCGGTTGCGGGAGATCTCCCGCTTCAGGTCGATGTCAACGAGGCGTGGAACGTCGACGAGGCGCTCGACTTCCTCCCGCGGCTCGCCGAGCTCGGCGTCGAGTACTGCGAACAGCCGCTGCCCGCGGGCGACGCCGGCGGCCCTGACCTGAAAGCACGCTCGCCGCTCCCGATCTACGTCGACGAGGACTGTCACACGCTCGCCGACGTCGCCGCGTGCGCCGAGCGCGCGCACGGGATCAACGTCAAGCTCGCGAAGTCGGGCGGCATCCGCGAGGCCGTGCGGATGGCGCACGCGGCCCGTGCGCTCGGGCTTGGCTGCATGCTCGGCTGCATGGTCGAGGCGGGGCTCGGGATCTCGGCCGCCGCGCAGGTCTCGTCGCTGTTCGACCACGTCGACCTCGACGGGAATCTCCTGCTCGCGCACGACCCGTGGCCGGGCGTGCCGTTCGTGGACGGCGTCCAGCTGCCGCCGGACGCGCCGGGCCTCGGCGTCCGAGCGGCGTGAAGTACCTCCTGCTCGCTGAGGGCTTTTCGGCCGACGCGCACTACGGCAAGACGATGCGCGGCGTGCTCCGCTACCGCCGCGAGGACGTCGTCGCGATCGTCGACTCGACGCGCGCCGGCGAGACGGAGGAGGGAGTTCCCGTCGTCGCGACGGTCGAGGACGCACTGCCGCTCGGCCCGACGGCGGCTCTCGTCGGCGTCGCCACGCAGGGCGGCCGCTTCCCGCCGGCATGGATCGAGATCCTCCGCAGCTGCATCGAGAACGGTCTCGACATCGAGAACGGCCTGCACGTGTTCCTGTCGGACGACCCGGAGCTTCGCGCGCTGGCCGCAGAGCACGACGTCGAGCTCCGCGACCTTCGCCGGCCACCGGCCGACCTCTCCACGGCGACGGGCGTGAACCTCGACGTCGACGCCACGATCGTGCTCACGGTCGGCTCGGACTGCGCGATCGGGAAGATGACCGTCTCGCTCGAGCTCGACCTCGAGGCGCGGAGGCGCGGCATCCGTTCGGTCTTCGTCCCGACCGGCCAGACGGGGATGGTGATCGCGGGGTGGGGGATAGCGGTCGACGCAGTCGTCGCCGACTTCATCGCCGGTGCGGCGGAGCAGCTCGTCGTCGAGGGGCGCGAACGCGGCGGCGAGCTGTTGTGGGTCGAGGGCCAGGGCTCCCTCATCCATCCGGTCTACTCGGGCGTGACCCTCGGTCTCTACCACGGGAGCACGCCGCACCTCCTCGTCCTCTGCCACGAGGCCGGGAGGACGCACATCGAAGGAGCCGGCGGCGGGCCGCACCCGATACCCCCGCTGCGCGAGCTCGTCGATCTGCACGAACGGATGGCGTTACCCGCTCGTCCGGCGCGCGTCGTCGCCGCCGCGCTCAACACGCGGAAGCTCACCGACGACGAGGCGCGCGCGGCGATCGTTGCGGCCGAGGCGGAGACGGGCCTGCCCGCGGACGATCCCGTGCGCTTCGGCGCAGCGAAGCTCGTCGACGCGGTTCTCGCAGCTCACTCCTGACGGTAACTGGTTAGCGCGGCTGGTACTTGGCTGCGCAGTCCGGGCAGATCGAGTGAGAAAGGGTCAGCGGCCCGTCGATGGTCCCAAGCACGCCTGGCGGGGGAACAACCCACTCCCCCTCGATGCTGAGACGGCCGCACCACGCACAGGCCGGAATCAGCTCGCCAGCCTCGTAGACCTCCGTGATCTTGGCCTGAACCTCGCCTGGATGCATCTCGCTGCCTCCAGCGAAAGCTACCGCTACGGCTTCGTGACCGGCTGAACGATCTAGCGGAAGGCGTCTCCCTCAAAGGGATAGTTGCCCCCCTTGAGGTAACTATCCCTTCACACCACAGGTAGGATGCTGATGCATGGCAAGCAGAATCCAGAGGAGAACTGCATCGTCTGCGGGCTGCCGCGGTCAGCGTGCCGTGCTGCCGCCGCCCGCGAAGGAGTCTGGGATGGTCTTGAAGATTTCGTGGTCGGCACCTCGGGTGGGCGGCCACGCCACCATTCCGCGCGACGGCATCAAGGGCCGGATATGTCTGCTCGTGACCCGGGGATTCCGATCGACGGAGTGCATGTAGGCGATGAGCAACACGTCGCGGAATCCGAACACGGAGACGAACCCGTGCGCGGGGCCGATGATCCCTACCTCCTCGGGCCAGAAGAACCGATTGCGGTAATAGACCCCGGCATCCGGTGGGTCGTATCTGCCGAGCCAGACCCACGTGTGCGGCGGTCTACCGGAGCGGTGTTCGTAGAGCCTCGTGGCGAACTCAGGGTTGTGCGTATTTCGGTCTAGCTAGTGAAGTAACCGGCAACGTTCGCCGGGTTGTTGTCAGGCGGCTTTGCGGGTGAGCTGTCTGCGGGTGAGGTGGCGGAGTCTGGGGTTGTCGCGGTGGGTGTTGCGCCAGTCGATGTAGCCGGCGATGAGCTTCGCT
>DATKRA010000044.1:0-3003 GCA_035532455.1 Gaiellaceae bacterium
GGCGCGTGACCGACTCGCGCCCGCATCCGCTCGTCGGTCGCGACCACGAGCTCGCCGCGTTGCTCGACGCGTACGCGCGAGTTGGCGCCGCAGGATGCCTCGCGGTGCTCGATGGCGAGATGGGGATCGGCAAGACGCGGCTCGCCGAGGAGCTCGTGACGCGCGTCCGCGCCGGCGGTGGCGTCGCGGCTACCGCGCGGTGCGCCGAAGCCGAATCCGGCTTGGCGTTCGGCTGCGCGATCGAGCTCGTGCGCAGTGCGTTGCGCGAGGGAAACGCGGCGGCGATCGGCGCCGCGGCGGCTGCCGAGACCGCGCGACTCGTGCCGGAGCTCGGCACGCCGCCGACGCCCACGCTCGACGGGCCAGGCGCGCAGGCGCGATTCCTCGACGGCGTCGCGCGCGTCCTTGCCGAGGCGACAAGCGGGGAGAAGCCCGGCCTGCTCGTCGTCGACGACGCGCAGTGGGCCGACGCGTCCTCCCTCGACGTGCTCGCGTTCCTCGTCCGCCGGCTGCGCGACCGCCCGCTGCTCGTGCTCGTCACGTGGCGAGCGGAGGAGACGCCGCCCGACCACCCGGCTCGCCGAATCCTCGCCGATGCGAAGCGCGACGGACTCGCCGAGGTCGTCATCCCCGATCGCCTCGACCGGGACGATGTCGCCGAGCTCGCGGCGGCGGCGGGGGCCTCGGCGGATATCTCCGAGCGCCTGTTCGAGGAGACCCAGGGACTGCCGTTCTTCGTCGTCGAGTACCTCGACTCGCAAGCGGACGCCTCCTCCCTGCCACCGGGCGTGCGGGGTCTGCTCGAGGCGCGCGTGACAGGCGTGAGCGAGGTCGCCGCACAGGTGGTCGCGGCGGCCGCCGTCCTCGGACGCCAGTTCGACGCCGACCTGATCCGCGCTGTGAGCGGGCGAAGCGACGAGGAAACCGTCACGGCTCTCGAGGAGCTGACCCGGCGGGGACTCGTCGCCGAGAGCGACGGCGGCGAGCTCGCGTTCCGTCACGAGCAAGCGCGACGCGTCGCGTACGAGCTGACGAGCGCCGGCCGGCGGCGGCTTCTCCACGGACGTGCGGCCGCCGCGCTCGGCACATCCAATGCGGGTGCAGTCGCCCAGCACCTGCGGCTCGCCGGCCGCGACGGCGAGGCCGCAGCCGCCTACCGGCAGGCCGGCGAGCAGGCCCGCGACCTCTACGCGAACGCCGAGGCGCTCGCGGCGTTCCGCGAGGCGCTCGCCCTGGGTGGCGACGATCCGGCCTCGCTCCACGCGGCAATCGGGGATCTCGAGACGCTCGCGGGTGAGTACGGCCGTGCGCTCGACAGCTACGAGGCCGCGGCCGCGCTCGCTGACGCGCAGCAGCTCGGCGCGGTCGAGCACCGGATCGGGCTCCTCCACGAGCGCCGCGGCGAGTGGGAGCTCGCGGAGAGCTCGTTCGAGGACGCGCTGCGCACGGCTCCCGGCCCGGCGCTCGCGGCACGCATCGTCGCCGACCGGAGCC
The DNA here is from genome assembly GCA_035532455.1 of Gaiellaceae bacterium. Classification (GTDB taxonomy): domain Bacteria; phylum Actinomycetota; class Thermoleophilia; order Gaiellales; family Gaiellaceae; genus Palsa-739. Next base: position 1,495 of record DATKRA010000044.1, read on the forward strand.
TCAACGCGCACCGGCGGCGCCGGGACGACGAGGCGGAGGCGCTCGCCCAGGAAGCGCTCGCCCTCGCGAAGCAAGCCAACGACTCGCGTGCGCTCGCGCAGGCGCACAACATCCTCGGTGTCCTCGCCACGGGCCGCGGCGGCCATGCCGAGGCGCGCGCCCAGCTCGAGCAGAGCCTCGCGCTCGCCACCGCGGACGACGATCCCGTCGCCCGCGCCGCCGCGCTCAACAACCTCGCGCTCGCACTCCTTCCGGAGGGCGAGCTCGACCGCGCCCTCGAGCTGACGGAGGAGGCGCTCACGCTCTGTGTCGCGGTCGGCGACCGGCACCGCGAGGCGGCGCTCGAGAACAACGCCGCGGATCTCCTCCGGGCGCTCGGCCGCAATGACGACGCGATGGCGCGCCTCAAGTCCGCAGTCGCGACGTTCGCCGAGATCGGCGAGGACGCGGCCGCAGAGCCCGAGATCTGGAAGCTCGTCGAGTGGTGAGCTAGGAAGGAAGCCAGACGGAGACGTGCACCGGCTCGACCGCGTTCGTGGCCGCGCCGGCGAGCTCGGCGAGCACCGTCTCCGAGTCGACCGCGTCGCGGAGCTTCGCTCCGAACGCCGTGACAAGCGCTTCCCGGTCGTAGCGCGCCCGGTTGAAGCGGCGGTCGACGAGCCGCTGCACCCGTGTCCGTAACGGATTGAAGAGCGCCGCCACCGCGAGCGTGGAGGCCGCGACGGCCACGGGCGAGGAGAACGGCAGCACGCGCGTCGTGAGCAACACGATCCCGGCGAACATCCCCACGAGCAGCGCTGTTAGCAGCGAGTAGGCGATCGTCCGGCTGACGAAACGGTCGATCTCGTAGAGGCGGTAGCGGAGGATCGCCACGCCGAACGCCAACGGCAGGAGACCAATCCCTGCGGCCCCGACATCGGCCGCGACTCGATTGACTGTCCCGAGGCCATCGCCGAGCACCAGGATCACCACCGCTGAGATGACGCAGGTCGCACTGCCCGTGGCCAGCCACTTCAGCTGCGCGCGGCGGACGCCCGAGGCGGAGCGCCAGGCGGCGACCTGATGCCAGACGAAGGCGACCCAGGTGGCGAGGAACAGCGGCGCGAAGAGGAAGCCGGCGGTGACCGGCCATCCCCCGCTGCCGTTGAGCAGGTTGCCCCGGATGTCGACGTTGTGGAAGCCGGAGACGGGATCTATCGCCGGGCCGGTGACTTGGAGCGCCATGAAGACGAACGCCGCAGCGACGTAGACCCGGAGGAGCTTTCGCCAGCGCTGCGTGAGGCGCCCGTCCGGGAAGAGCACGATCGCCGGCAGGGCGATCAGAAACGGGAAGATCGACCAGCAGCTCCGCCAGAAGACGGCGACGGCGCCGAGCGGCAGGCTCCCGTGGTGCTGTCGGTAGTCGATGACGAGGTAAAGCCGCATCACGTAGTCGACACAGACCGAGAGCGCGAGCGCGAGGAAGATCCAGCCGATCGGGTTCCGCGGCTCTGTGCGCGCGATCACGTA
>DATKRA010000045.1:0-2497 GCA_035532455.1 Gaiellaceae bacterium
CTGCCTATCGTCGCGCTGCTGACGTTCGACGCTGACGGGGAGACGCTCGCGGGCGTGACGCCGGAGGAGGCTGCGGCGCGGCTGCGCCCGCTCGGCCTGGCCGCGTTCGGCGCGAACCACGGCGCCGGGCCCGCCGCAGCGCTCGCGGCGATCGCGCACATGCAAGGCGGCTCCGACGCCCTCGCGGCGCTCCCGAACGTCGGTCTCGCGAGCATGTCCGGTCAGAGGATCGTCTTCCCGCATGCGACGCCCGCGTACTTCGGCGAGTTCGCCGCGCGGGCGCGCGAGCTCGGCGCGCGCGTGATCGGCGGCTGCTGCGGCACGACGCCGTCGCAGATCGAGGCGATTCGCGCGGCCGTCGACGAGGAGCGGCGCGCCACCGGCTCGTTCCTCGTCCGCCAGCGCGAGACGGCGACCCAGCCGGCGCCGGCGGAGGAGGAGACGCAGCTCGGGAGACTCCTCCGCGAGGGCGAGTTCGCGGTTTCCGTCCAGGTCGACCCGCCGCTCGGCGCGAACCCCGAGGCGCTCATCGAGACCGCGCGCGCCGTCCGCAATTCCGGCCGCGCACAGTTCCTCGACGTCAACGACAACCCGCGCGCCCGGGCGCGGATGAGCGGGATCATGGCCGCCGTTGCGATCGAGCGGTTCACCGGCGTCGAGACGATCCCGCATCTGACGCCGCGCGACATGACGATCGCGGGCCTCGAGTCGGTGCTGCTCGGCGCGCACGCGGAGGGCGTCCGCAACGTCCTCGCCGTGACGGGCGACCCGCCCGAGGCCGGCGACTATCCCGGCACCGGCGCCGTCTACGACGTCGACTCGATCGGTCTCGTCGAGCTCATCGCGCGCCTCAACTCGGGCGAGGACTGGCACGGACGCGCGATCGACGCGCCGACGTCGTTCTTCCCCGGCGTCGCGGTCAACCCGACCGCCGACGACCTCGGCCTCGAGGCGGAGAGGTTCCACCTCAAGGTCGCGGCGGGCGCGCGCTTCGCGATGACGCAGATCCTCTTCGACCTCGAGCCGCTCGAGGCGTTCCGGGAGCGGCTCGGCGGCTGGCCGATCCCGGTGCTCGTGGGCGTCTGGCCGATCCGCACGACAGAGACGCTCGTCCGCGTCCACAACGAGGTGCCCGGCATCGTCGTCCCCGAGAGCGTGCAGGAGCGGTATGCGGCCGCCGGCGCCGACGCGCGCGACGTCGGCCACGAGCTCGGACAGGAGCTCATCGCCCGCTCCCGCGAGGTCGCGAACGGCGTCTACGTCGTTGCGCCGTTCCGCCAGCCGCTCAACGTCGTCGAGCTGCTGCCCGAGGGCTAAGGCGCGCAGGAATCGGTCGACACGGCGCGCCGGCCGGCCTTCGCGAGATCCGTGCGGACGATGGAGGTCGGGACGGCGTAGCCGCTCGGCGAGTTTCTCTTCTTGGCGAAGATCGTCGCCTCCACGTAGCCGCGTGTGTCGATCACCGGCCCGCCGGAGTCGCCTTTGTGGACACGTCCGGCGACAGCGGTGATCGCGCGCTCGACCGGACCGCCGCCGAGCGCGTCCTGCGTGAACGCGTTCGCGGTGCGTCCCAGGCGTCCCGGGATCGCCGTGAGGTTCCCGTCGAGCGGGTAGCCGACGATCGCGACCGCGGCTCCGTCCTGCGGATCCGCGAGTCGCAGCGGGTGCGCGGTGACGTCCGATAGGCGGAGGATGGCGATGTCGTTGTGGACGTCGAAGACGACCACCGTCGCGAGGTGCTGGGCGGAGTCTCCGGGGATCTCGACGAACGTGGTGCGCTCGCCGGCGACGACGTGCGCCGCCGTCACGATGAGGTTCCGGCGCGCGAACCAGCCGCTCCCTTCGATTCCATCGCCGCACGCGGTGCCGAGCACCTTGACGACCCGCGTCAGCGACGAGCGAATCGCGCGGTTGCGCAGCACGCCGACGGACGGCGGGAGCGTCGGCGCCGACGGCCCGGTGATCGACGGGAACGGATCGATTGCCTGCAGGATCGGCCCGAGCAGGCGCGGCGGGAGCGCGGCGTCGAGCTGCCGCACGAGCCACGAGCGCTGGACGTCGTTGCGGAAGGAGAGCCGCCGCGGCGCCTGGAGCACGACCGCTGCGCACACCCAGACGATCGCGAGCCCTGTTGCGGTTCCGAGCAGGAGCCCTCCCATCGAATCGACCACACGCAGCGGGGTAAGGCGCAGGCCGCCGCGGAGATACGCCCCGGCGATCACGGCCACGATCTGGAAGAGCCCGGCGCCGATAACCGCGCCGACGAGGCCGGCGACCGGCGTCCACACGGAGCTTGCTCCGCCGTTCAGCAGGTGCGGCGCGACGCGGGAGCCGACGAACGCCCCGACCGCGAGGCCGAGGAGCGAGAAGGCGCTGAGGATGAGTCCGCGGTGCATGCCCGCGAGCGCCGCGATCACGACGATCGCGAACGCGATCCAGTCGACGAGGGTCACTGCGGGAGCGTAGATGGTTGATGGCATGAGATCGCCTGTTCGCG
>DATKRA010000046.1:0-5169 GCA_035532455.1 Gaiellaceae bacterium
CCACGTTTCCACCTCCACTTCATCCCGACCTCCAGCAGCTGGCTCAACCTCATCGAGCGCTGGTTCCGCGAACTGACCGAGAAAGCAATCCGCCGCGGCGTCTTCCACAGCGTCCCCGAACTCACCGCCACGATTGAAGCGTTCCTCGCCGCCCACAACGACGACCCGAAACCATTCGTCTGGACCGCCTCAGCCGACCACATCCTCGCCAAGGTCAACCGCTGTAAAGCCGTTCTTGAGACAGTGCACTAGCGGAATACGCGCCGCGTCCGGGACGTTCCTGGGCCCAATGAACGCCGCTGTTACCGTTGCCGACATGAGCGAGAACGAGGACGCGCAGCGGCTGGCTTCCGAGGCGCGCGACCGGGTTCGGTTCGAGGAGGACGCGCTCGCTCTCGCCGACCAGGTCTATCGCGTCGCCCGGCATATAGCGAACTCGCGCGAAGACGCCGAGGAGCTCGTGCAGGAGACGTACGTCCGGGCGTTCCGCAGCTGGGCCTCGTTCCAGCCCGGCACGAACCTCCGCGCCTGGCTCCTGCGGATCCTCACGAATCTCAACATCGATCGCGGCCGCCGCCAGCAGCGCGCGCCGCAGATGCAGGCGCTCGAGGCGAACGACTACTACCTCTACGACAAGCTCGCCGACGACGGGGACGGCGCCTCCGATGCGGACCGCGTCGTCGAGCGCCTATCCCAGGACGACATCGTCACCGCCCTTGCCGACGTGCCGCATGACTTCCGCGACGTGATCGTCCTCGTCGACATCGGAGATTTCAGCTACGCCGATGCGGCCCAGATCCTCGACATCCCGGTCGGAACCGTGATGTCCAGGCTCCACCGCGGCAGGCGTATTCTCAAAGGAGCTCTTGCAGAAACGGCGTTGGAGGAGGCTGGAACATGACGAGCTTCATCGATCCCTGCGCGCACTGCGAGGAGATGATGCAGCCGTACCTCGACCACGTCCTCACGGAGGCGGAGCGGGTCGAGGCGGAGTCCCATCTCGACGAGTGCGAGCAGTGCCGGCGGCGCTACCGCTTCGAGGAGAGCCTCCGGGTCTACGTCCGCCAGGCGACTGCGGAGCAGATGCGGCCCGAGCTCCGGCAGAAGCTGTCGGCGCTCAGGATCCCGCTGGACTAGCGCGCGCTATCTGAAGTCGACGTCTCCGGGCGGCGTCAGGTCGTCGCACGGGACGAGCCGCGCGGGGAGCGATCTCGCTCCTTCGTCCGGGACGCGCGCCCACGCGGCGCGCGCGAGGAGGACGGGGTGGAGGCGGACGCCGCCGTAGGTCGCGGCGACGACGTCGCCGCCGTTGGCGCGCCAGTTCTCGATCACGCGGTCGACGGCGCGCGGGTCGAGGTCGGGTCCGTCGGCGAGAACGACGACCGCGGCTTCGGCGTCGTCGGGCAGCACCGCGAGCCCCGCGCGAAGCGAGGCTCCTGGGCCGAGCTGCCAGTCGGGGCAGTGGACGCTGTCGATCGGGAGCGGGTGGGCGCCACTCACTATGACGAGCCCCTTGACGCAGCTTCGCTCGAGGGCGGCGAGCACGGCGGACAGGAGTGCGGCCTGTTTCGGCGGCGTCGTCCCGTAGCGCGACGAGGCTCCCGCCGCGAGAACGATGGCGTGAACGGACATGTCTCGGTATCAGACACCAAGACATGCCCCGAGAGGACCGGGACCGCCTGGCGATGCGGAAAATCGAACTCGGCCGTGCCCGAACGGGCCACGTCCCGGCGTCAGACGCCCGGACGTGGCTCGAAGGGACATGTCCGTCAGCCGAGCGCGGTGAGCGCGCGCTTCACGAGAGCGCGCGTGAGCGGGAGCTTCCACTCCGTCCGCGGCAGTGGAGTCGCGGTGTCGAGCGTCTCGATGCCGTCGATCCGCCACGGGATCGGCGCGACGCCGGCGAGCGCGATGCGCGTCTCGCCGGCGACGCTCGCGACCGCGACGCCGACCTGCGGGAACGACCAGCGCTTCCGGTCCATCGCCTTGAGGTAGACGCTCGCCTCGACCGCGGGCAGTTCGACCTCGAGGATCAACTCGCCGTCCTCGAGCGTCGTCGTGCGGCGGTCGCCCTCGTCCGGAAGCCGGTACAGCTCCTCCACCGCTAGCTCGCGCCGGTTCGTGCGCAGCCGCCCCCCGAGCGCGACGAGAGCCGCGGCGACGTCGGACGGATGCGCCGACGCGCAGAAGTCGTTCGCGAAGATGGCGTGCTCGCGGTGCTCGCCCTCACGCGCGTGGCAGCGGTCGCCGCCGTGGAGGCGGCAGTCGTAACCGAGCCGCCAGTACCAGCACCGTGTCGCCTGGAGGAGGTTCCCGCCGAGCGAGCTCATGTTGCGGAGCTGCGGCGACGCCGCGAGCCGGCACGCCTCGCGCAGCGCGTCGGGGATCCCCGGCTCGACCTCGAGTTCACCCAGCGTCGTGCCTGCGCCGATGACGTTGCCGGCGACGCCCCGCGGCACGACGCCGCGCACGTCGACGAGCGTCTCGGCGCTCAGCAGCCCGTCCTGCAGGAGCGGCACGACCTCCGTGCCGCCGTGGAGGAAGACTCCGCCGTCGAGCTCGGAGAGGTTAGACGGCCGCAGGAGCTCCATGGCGTCCCCTTTCCTTGGCGGACTCGAGCGCGCGCAGCATCTCCTCGCGGGAGATCGGCAGCTCGCGAACGTCTGCGCCCGTCGCGTCGCGGATCGCGTTCGCGATCGCCGCGGCAATGGGGACGATCGGCGGCTCGCCGAGACCCTTCGAACCGAGGTTCGTCAGGTGCGTGTCCGGCTTGTCGACGAACTCGCACACGATCTCCGGCACGTCGGCGATGGTCGGCATCCGGTACGAGTCGAGCGTCGACGTGAGCACGCGGCCGGTCTCCGGGTCGAGGAGCCGGTCCTCCGACAGCGTGTGCCCGATCCCCTGGATGACGCCGCCCTCGACCTGGCTCGAGGCGCCGAGCGGGTTGACGATGCGGCCGACGTCGTGGATCGCAGCGACGCGCTCGACCACGACTTCGCCCGTCTCGACGTCGACAGCGACCTCGACGACGTGGACGCCGAACGTGAGGACGCTCATGCCGGTCGGGTTCGGCCCGCGGGCGCCCTTGCCGAGGATCTGCGCGTCCTCGAGGAGGTCGACGACCTCGTGCACGGGCGCGTCGCGCGGCATGCCGCGCTGCTCGGCGATGTCCTCGATCTGCTCGCGCGCGTCGGCGGCCGCGGCGCGCACTGCGGGCCCCATCGACGGCAGCGTCGACGAGCCGGCGGAGATGGACGCGTACGGCCCGCGCGCAGAGTCGCCGAGGACGACGTCCACGCGGTCGAGGGGCAGCCGCAGTTCCTCCGCCGCGATCTGCGCCATCGCGGTGCGCGTCCCGGTGCCGATGTCCTGCATCGCCGTGATCACGCTCGCGCGGCCGTCGGAGCCGACCCGCACCCACGCGTACGAGGGGGGCCCGCCGCCGCCGTACCAGATCTGGCTCGCCATCCCGACTCCGTGCTTCCACACGGCATCCGACCGCGAGCGCACCTCGTGGCGCCGCTCCCAGTGCGGCTCGGCCATCCGGTAGCACTCCTCGAGCTCCTTCGAGGAGATCGGCGTCCCCTCGTTCGTCGCCGCGTAGTTGCGGCGGCGGAGCTCGAGCGGATCCATGTCGAGCTTGGCCGCGAGCTCGTCGACGAGGCACTCGAGACCGAACGTCCCCTCGACGAAGCCCGGCGCGCGAAACGCCTTCATCGGCGGCGTGTTGATCTTCGCGCCGTACGTGACCGTGCGGACGTTCTCGCAGTCGTACAGCATCTTCATCGGACCTTCGGTGGAGACGTTCCAGCCCGACCAGCCGAGTGCGTTCGTGAACTCGCCCTCGAGTGCGACGATCGTCCCGTCGCTGCGGGCCCCGGCGCGGAGCCGCTGGATCGTCGCGTTGCGGTTGCCTGCGGCCGTGTGCTCCTCCCGCCGCGTCAGCGCGCAGCGCACCGGCCGCCCCGTCCGCTTCGCGAGCTCGGCCGCGACGAACGTGTACTCGTCCGGCCCGTTCTTCGAGCCGAAGCCGCCGCCCATGAACTCGCACACGACGCGCACCTTGTCCGGCGGCATCTCGAGCGTCGAGGCGACCGCGTCGCGCACGCCCCAGATGAACTGCGTCGAGATGTAGACGTTGAGCACGTCGCCGGTCCACTCGCAGATCGCCTGGTGCGTCTCCATCGAGTTGTGGAGGACGGACTGCGTGCGGAACGTCGCCTCGACGACGACATCCGCCCCTGCGAGTGCCTTGTCGACGTCGCCGCGCTCGTAGTGGCGCGGGTCGGCGGTGAACTGCTCGCGGCGGACGGCCTCGTCGGCGTCGAGGACGACCTCGAGCTCCTCCCACTCGATCTCGATCGCGTCGATCGCGGCCCGCGCCTGGCGGAACGTGTCGGCGGCGACGGCTGCGACCGCCGCGCCCGAGTAGCCGGCCTCATCCACGAGACCTTCTGCCTCGCCGGGGCCGATCGCCGCACGCACGCCCGGCAGCGCGAGCGCGGGCGCGAGGTCGATCCGCTTCACGCGCGCGTGCGCGTACGGAGAGCGGAGAACGACCGCTTGGAGCATCCCCGGGAGCTTGAGGTCGGCGGTGAAGCGCACTTCCCCGCGCACGCGCTCGGGCCCCGACTTCCGCGTCGCCGGCCGGCCGACGATCTCACGCGGCCCGGCGGGCCACTGCTCGAGCGGATCCTCCTCGACGACGACCCAGACCTCCTCGAACCGGCCTTCGACCTCTTTCTCGGTGCGAATCAGTCTTGCCACGTGAGAATCGCCTCCTCGATCTTCGGATACGTGCCGCAACGGCAGATGTTCCCGGCCATCGCATGTCTGATCTCCTCGCGCGTCGGCTGCGGTTGAGCCGCGACGAGGGCGGCGGCGGAGACGACCTGGCCCGGCGTGCAGAAGCCGCACTGGACGGCGTCCGTGCGGACGAACGCCTCGACGAGCGGATGGTCGCGCAGGCCCTCGATCGTCGTCACCTCGCCCTCGACCGTGTGCGCGAGCGTGATGCACGAGAGGCGCGGCACGCCGTCGACCTGGACGGTGCACGCGCCGCAATGGCCCTCCGCGCACGCGATCTTCGTGCCCGTCAGGCCGAGCCGGTCACGGAGGACCGAAGCCAGCGACGTCCCGACGGCCACGTCGAGGACGTGCTCCTCC
>DATKRA010000047.1:0-36284 GCA_035532455.1 Gaiellaceae bacterium
TGCGCGCCGGCGCCCGTCTTCGTCACCTTGCGGACGGGGCAGCCGAAGTTCATGTCGACGATGTCCGCGCCGGCCGACTCGACCATCCGCGCGGCCTCCGCCATCGCCGCAGGCTCCGCGCCGAAGATCTGGATCGCGAGCGGATGTTCGTCCGCCGCGACGCGCAGGTAGCCGAACGTCCGCTCGTTGCGGTGCTCGATCCCGGCAGCGGAGACCATCTCCGAGCACACGAGTCCCGCGCCGAAGCGCCGCCCCTGGCGGCGGAAGGCCTGGATCGAGACGCCCGCCATCGGCGCGAGCACGATCCGCGTCGGCACCTCGACCCCGCCGAGCGACCACGGTTCCCGGAGTTTCACGGGCATCCGTCGATGGTATCCGGCTGGTGTTTGACGACCGCTTGCCGCGAGGGGTACCATCCGCCCCCGCCGCGGGGCGCGTAGCCAGCGGCCATTTCTCTGCTTGGGTCCAGGAGGACACAGTTGAAGGAAGTCATCCTCACGCCGGACGGCTACAAGAAGCTTCAGGACGAGATCGAGAACCTCTCCACGGCCGGCCGCCGCGAAGTCGCCGAACGCATCCGCGTCGCGCGCGAGTTCGGCGACATCGCCGAAAACGCCGAGTACGACTCGGCGAAGAACGACCAGGCCTACCTCGAGGCGCGCATCGCGACGCTCGAGGAGCGGCTTGCGAACGCCCGCGTCGTGACGAAGAAGGAGATCCGCTCCGGCGAGGTCTCGGTCGGGACGAAGGTCAGGCTGAAGGACATGGGCTCGAACAAGCAGTTCGAGTACCACATCGTCGGCTCGGCCGAAGCGAACCCGACGGAGATGAAGCTCTCGAACGAGTCGCCCGTCGGCAAGGCCATCATGGGCCACAAGAAGGGCGACGTCGTCGAGGCGCCGACGCCGAAGGGCGCGAAGAAGTTCAAGATCATGGAGATCAAGGCCGCGTAGACTCGCGCGGCATGGCTCTCCCGAAGCACTTTCGCGATCGCGACACGATCGCCGCCGTCCGCGCCGAGGCGGAACCGCTCGACGCGGGCGCGACCGCGGAGACGAAGCGCCGCCTCGCGGGCCGCGTCATGGCGCGCCGTGACATGGGGAAGCTCGTCTTCCTCGACCTCGTCGACCGCTCGGGCCGCATCCAGCTGATCTGCCCCGTCGAGCGGACGGGCGAGCTCGAGCTGCATCTCGGCGACATCGTCGGCGCCACCGGCTCGCCCGCGAAGTCGCGGCGCGGGGAGGTGTCGCTCCAGGTCGACGGCGTCGAGCTTCTGTCGCACATCCGCGAGTCGCTGCCCGACACGTTCCACGGCCTGACCGACATCGAGCAGCGCTATCGCAAGCGCTACCTCGACCTCCTCATGAACGACGAGGTGCGGAACGACTTCGTCCTCCGCGCGAAGATCGTCGCCGCAATCCGCGCCTATCTCGACTCGGAGGGCTTCATCGAGGTCGAGACGCCGATCCTCCAGCCGCGCTACGGCGGCGCGTTCGCCGAGCCGTTCGTCACGCACCACAACGTCCTCGACCAGGATCTCTACCTCCGCATCGCGACCGAGCTCTACCTCAAGCGGCTCATCGTCGGCGGGCTCGAGAAGGTCTACGAGATTGGCAAGGACTTCCGCAACGAGGGCGTCAGCTACAAGCGGAATCCCGAGTTCACGATGCTCGAGTGGTACGAGGCGTACGCGGACTACGAGGACACGATGCGCCGCATGGAGTCGCTCGTCGAGCACGTTGCGCTCGCGACGCTCGGCACGACGAAGGTGACGTTCAAGGAGCACGAGCTCGACCTCAAGGCGCCGTGGAAGCGCGTCCGGCTCGTCGACGAGCTCAAGGAGCTCGACCTCTGGACAAAGGACTACGACGACCTCAAGGGCCGGCTCGAGGAGCGCGACGTCGACGTCTCCCAGGACAAGACGTGGTCGCAGCTCGTCGACAAGGCGGTGACCGCGTACATCGAGCCGCGCCTCGTCGAGCCGACGATCCTCCACGACTACCCGCTCGAGCTCTCGCCGTTCGCGCGCACGCGCGACGACGACCCGGAAATCGTCGAGCGGTTCGAGTTCTACGTCGGCGGGATGGAACTCGGCAACGCGTTCACGGAGCTCAACGACGCCGAGGAGCAGGCCTCCCGGTTCGCGCTGCAGGCGGCAGAGGGCGCCGGGGGCAATGTCGAGGCTGAGCAGGGAGATCCCGACTACGTCGAGGCGCTCTCATACGGCATGCCGCCGACGGGCGGGCTCGGCCTGGGCATCGACCGGCTCGCCATGGTTCTGCTCGGGCGCGACTCGATCCGGGACGTGATCCTCTTCCCGGCGCTCCGCACGATGGAGTGACGCCGCGGACACGTTCGGTAGCAGGTACCGGACATGTCGCGAAGGCTTGCGCCTTCCCTCCGCAAACGGGTTTGCGCGCCATCGCACCTAAACGCGACATGTCCAACGCGGCCACGTCCGGTAGCAGGTACCGGACGTGGCCCGTCGGGACATGTCCTAGAGCGGATGCCGGGTCCTGTCACGGCGAGTAGCCCCCTTTAGCGCGACTCTCCACAATCCAGGGGGTGGGCTACGATGACCGCACCTTCGACCGCCCGTCTGCGGTTGTAGCCATTGGAAAGGAGAGTCGAGGGAATTGTTCGAACGCTTCACTGAACGGGCCCGGCAGGTCGTCGTCCTTGCCCAGGACGAGGCGCGGGCGCTCAAGCACAACTACATCGGCACCGAGCACATCCTGCTCGGACTGCTCCGCGAGGAGGAGGGTCTCGCGGCGCGTGTACTCGAGTCTCTCGACATCACGGTGGAGGAAGTGCGGGCGCAGGTGGCGCGCATCGTCGGCCAGGGCGACGAGGTCACGACCGGCCAGATCCCGTTCACGCCGCGCGCGAAGAAGGTGCTCGAGCTCGCGCTGCGCGAGGCGCTGTCTCTCGGCCACAACTACATCGGCACCGAGCACATCCTGCTCGGCCTCGTCCGCGAGAACGAGGGCGTCGCCGCCCGGATCCTGCTCGACTTCGACGCCGACGCGGAGAAGATCCGCAACGAGATCATCCGGATGCTCTCCGGCCCCGGCCGCCGCCAGGCGGGCGCGGGCGGTGGAGCCGCCGGCGAGAAGTCGAAGTCCTCGAAGCTCCTCGACCAGTTCGGCCGGAACTTCACGAAGCAGGCGCAGGAGGGCAAGCTCGACCCGGTCGTCGGCCGCCAGACGGAGATCGAGCGGATCATGCAAATCCTCGCGCGCCGCCAGAAGAACAACCCCGTCCTCATCGGCGAGCCGGGCGTCGGCAAGACGGCCATCGTCGAAGGGCTCGCGCAGCGGATCTCCTCGAACCAGGTTCCCGAGATCCTCAAGGGCAAGCAGATCTATTCGCTCGACCTCGCCGCCCTCGTCGCCGGCTCGAAGTACCGCGGCGAGTTCGAGGAGCGGCTGAAGAAGGTCATGAAGGAGATCCAGCAGCGCGGCGACATCGTCCTGTTCATCGACGAGCTCCACAATCTCGTCGGGGCCGGCGCGGCCGAGGGCGCGATCGACGCGGCCTCCATCCTCAAGCCGGCGCTCGCCCGCGGCGAGCTGCAGACGATCGGCGCCACGACGCTCGACGAGTACCGCAAGTACCTCGAGCGCGATGCCGCCCTCGAGCGCCGCTTCCAGCAGGTGCGCGTGGAGGAGCCGACGGTCGACGACTCGGTACAGATCCTCCGCGGCCTCCGCGACCGCTACGAGGCGCATCACCGCGTCACGATCACCGACGATGCGCTGCAGGCTGCGGCCGAGCTCAGCGACCGCTACATCCAGGACCGCCATCTGCCCGACAAGGCGATCGACCTCATCGACGAGGCTGCGTCGCGCCTCCGCATCAAGGCGATGTCGGCGCCGCCGCGCTATCGCGAGCTCGAGGACGAGATCGAGCGCGTCCGCAAGGAGAAGGAAGCGTCGATCGAGAACCAGGAGTTCGAGAAGGCCGCCTCCCTCCGCGACAAGGAGCGGAAGCTCTCGCAGAAGAAGCGCGAGCTCGAGGAGCAGTGGCGCACCTCCGAGAACCAGGAGGCGCAGCCGCAGGTCGACGAGGAGGACATCGCCGACATCGTCTCGATGTGGACGGGCATCCCGGTCTTCAAGCTCACCGAGGCGGAGTCAGCGCGGCTCGTCCGCATGGAGGAGGAGCTGCACAAGCGCGTCATCGGCCAGGAGGAGGCGATCGTCGCGGTCGCCAAGTCGATCCGCCGCGCGCGCGCCGGCATCAAGGACCCGAAGCGGCCGACCGGTTCGTTCATCTTCCTCGGGCCGTCCGGCGTCGGCAAGACCGAGCTCGCCCGCACCCTCGCCGAGTTCCTGTTCGGCGACGAGGACGCGATGATCCAGGTCGACATGTCGGAGTACATGGAGAAGCACTCCGTGTCCCGGCTCGTCGGCTCGCCGCCCGGCTATATCGGGTACGACGAAGGCGGCCAGCTCACCGAGGCCGTGCGGCGCAAGCCGTACTCGGTGCTCCTCCTCGACGAGATCGAGAAGGCGCATCCCGACGTGTTCAACATCCTCCTGCAGATCCTCGAGGAGGGAAAGCTGACCGACGCCCAGGGGCGCCGCGTCGACTTCCGCAACACGATCGTGATCATGACCTCGAACCTCGGCGCGGGGCAGATCTCGAAGAACCAGGGCTTCGGCTTCACCATGGGCGACGAGCAGGGCCTCTCGTACGACGAGATGAAGAGCCGCGTCATGGGCGAGCTGAAGAAGGTCTTCCGCCCGGAGCTGATCAACCGGATCGACGAGATCATCGTCTTCCACAAGCTGTCGAAGGAGGAGATTCTCTCCATCGTCGACCTCCAGCTTCACCGCCTGCGCGAGCAGATGGCGATACACGAGGTCACGATCGAGCTCACGGACGAGGCGAAGGAGCTGCTCGTCGACAAGGGCTACGACCCCGCGATGGGCGCCCGGCCGCTGCGCCGCGCGATCCAGCGCGAGATCGAGGATCCGCTCGCCGACTTCGTGCTCGGCCGCGAGCTCGAGCCGGGCTCGACGATTCTCGTCGCGCGGACGCACAACGAGGACGGGGAGCCGGGCGACGAGGTCGACATCACCTTCATCCCGGGCGAGGTCACGCCCGAGAAGGTGACGGTCCCGCCCGAGGAGCCCGCGGCATCCGCCGACGACTCCGCGGACGCACCGGCCCCACAGGAGTAACAGCCGCCGGAATGACGAAGAGGGCGGCCCGAAAGCCGCCCTCTTCGCTTCTCCCTTGGGGGAAGGGAGGCTGCAGCGCTACACGCTGAGCGGTGTCGCCTTCGCGGAGCTCGCGTCCTTCACGGCGTTCCGCTTGAAGAACCAGAACTCGTTCTCCAGCGCCCCGCCGAGGGCGAGGATCATGAACCCGAAGCCCGAGAGGAGCAGCGCGGCTCCGACGACGAGTCCGAAGTTCGCCATCTGGTCCGCCATGTAGGAGGAGTTGAGGGCACCCGTGAGTGCCGTCTCGGTCACCCAGACGTTGCGCGTCCCGTTCTGAACGGGCTGCTGCGTCGTCGGGTCGAGCGCGGCGTACATGGTGTTGTTGGTGCCGCCGCCCGGCATGAGTTGCGACTTCGGCGTGTTCGGCGCCGCCGTGTAGATGCCCATCTGGGCGTACACGTAGCCACCGGTCGACTCGAGGGCGTGGATCTTCATGTACTCGGCGAAGCAGCGCGCACGGCTGCCGTTGTTGACCGGAAGGTTGGCGACGCTGCACGTCGGCAGGGGGATCGCCTTGCCGGGACCGACATCCTTGAGCTTGGCGGAGGTCACCTCGGCCGCGATTCCCTTCGGGGTCATGTCGGGCGTGCCGACGATCTGCTGCTGCTTGAGCTCGTTCGCGATGGTGTTCTTCCCGTTGATCCCGAGCACAATTGCGGCGACGCCGAAAGCGATAAGGACAACGCCTGCGACGACTCCGCCGATTTCGAAGAACCTCTTCATGAGATTCCCCTCCTTCGACTTTGGCGTTTTTGTGGACATGGGTGGCATGGTCGCCGCCGCCCGTGGAAGCAGCAGCCGCGCTCGCCACGAACCGTCTTGCGGTTTTTCCGCACCCCCGTGACGCATTCGGCCCCATTCCTTGACCAGCCGCGTCCGGGGGCGACCGTACGCTTGTTCCCATGGCGAAACCGAAGCCGGCAGTCCAGTTCTCCTGCACGGAGTGCGGCTACTCGGCCGGCCGCTGGTTCGGCAAGTGCCCGAGTTGCAGCGCGTTCGGCACGCTCGTCGAGGAAGTCGTCGGGCAGGTCTCAGTAGCTTCCGCGCCGCCGAAACCGCTGCTGCGGCTCGTCGACGTCCAGGTGGAGGAAGCCGCGCGGATCTCGACCGGCGTTCCCGAGCTCGACCGCGTGCTCGGCGGCGGCCTCGTCCCGGCGTCGCTCGTCCTGCTCGGAGGCGAGCCGGGCGTCGGCAAGTCGACGCTGTTGCTGAGCGCTCTCGCCGCGATCTCGGTGGAGCGGCGCGCGCTCCTCGTCACCGGCGAGGAGTCGGTGGCGCAGGTGAAGCTGCGCGCCGAGCGGCTCGGCGGTGCCGAGCGAGTCGAGATCCTCGCCGAGACGGAGCTCGAGACTGTGTGCGAGACGCTGCGCGCCGAGCGGCCGGACGTCTGCGTCATCGACTCCGTGCAAACGCTCCACGCGACCGACCTCGGCTCGGCGCCGGGCAGTGTCGGCCAGGTTCGCGAAGCAGCGGGGCGGCTTTTGCGCGTCGCGAAGGAGTACGGAATCGCCACGATCCTCGTCGGCCACGTGACGAAGGACGGCACCGTCGCCGGCCCGCGCGTGCTCGAGCACCTCGTCGACTGCGTCCTCCAGTTCGAGGGTGACCGCTACCACGCGCATCGCATCCTCCGCGCGGTGAAGAACCGCTTCGGGTCGACGAACGAGCTCGGCGTCTTCGAGATGACCGGCGCAGGACTGTCGGGCGTTCCCGATCCGTCGGAGGTCTTCGGCAAGACGGTTGCCGGCGAGCCCGGCGCCGCGGTCGCGTGCGCTCTCGAGGGGACGCGGCCGATCCTGCTCGAGATCCAGTCGCTCGTCGCGCAGAGCGAGCTCGCGATGCCGCGGCGCGTGGCGACCGGCGTCGACCCGAAGCGGCTCGCGATGATCGTTGCCGTCCTCTCCCGCCACGCGGGCGTACCACTCGGCCAGGCTGACGTGTTCGTCAACGTGGCGGGTGGCGTCCGCATCGACGAGCCGGGCGCCGACCTCGCGATCGCGCTCGCGATCGCCTCCGCGGCGCGCCGTGTTCCCGTCAAGGACGGTTGCGGCGCCTTCGGCGAGATCGGTCTTACCGGCCGGCTTCGTCCGGCTGCGCAAGCCGAGCGCAGGCTCGAGGAGTGCGCCAAGTTCGGCCTCTCCGCAGTCGTCGCCCCGGCTGGAACTCCGAACCGGGTCGGCATCACTGTCGAGGCCGCCGAGACGCTGCGCGCCGCGGTCAAAGCAGGCCTCGAACGCGCTGAATCCCGCTCTGACAACGCAGATTTGGCTTAGCTAGGCCGTTTCTGCTACCATCTGAAACCGTGGCCGGCGCCCGGAAGCGTGCCGGCTTTCGTGACGGAAGAGCATATTTCTCAGTTAGGGGAGGTCGGGCTTGTATCAGGTCGGCGACAAGGTGGTCTATCCCCACCATGGTGCGGGGACGGTCGTCAAGAAGGAAAAGCGCGAAGTTCTCGGCGAGCAGCGCGAGTATCTGACCATCCAGATCCTCCACAACGACATGACCGTTCAGGTCCCGTCCGAGAACTGCGAGAAGGTCGGCCTGAGGCGCGTCATCGGCGACAAGGAGATCGCTCCGGTGCTCAAGGCGCTGACCGGCATCTCCACCGAGATGCCGAAGAACTGGAACCGGCGCTTCAAGCACAACCGCGACAAGATGAAGACCGGGGACATCCTCGAGCTCGCCGAGGTGGTACGGAACCTCGCCCTCCGCGATCGCGAGAAGGGCCTGTCCACCGGCGAGAAGCAGATGTTCGTGAAGGCGAAGAAGATCCTCGCCTCCGAGCTCATGTACTGCAAGGGCATGGACGAGGACACGTGCGCCGAGTGGCTCGAGGGCGTGCTCGCGTCCGACGGCCCGCCGCCGCGGAAGAAGGCGGCGCCGAAGAAGAAGGCCGCCGCGGCCGCAACCGCTTAGGCGGGTTCGGCATGCCGGGCTGAGTATGTCCGTCTGGGCGATCCTCGTCGCCGCCGGGCGGGGAGAACGTCTCGGCCTGGACCGGCCCAAGGCGTTCGCGAACCTCGGTGAGGAGCCGCTCCTCGCCGAGCCGCTCCGCCGGCTCGACGCGTGCCCGTGGGTCGACGCGATCGTCCTCGTCGCGCCGCCGGGATGGGAGGAGCCGGCGATCCTCCTCGCCGAGGAGGAGGGCTGCGGCAAGGTGCGTGCCTGCGTGCCGGGTGGAGAGGAACGGAGCGACTCCGTTCGCGCCGGCCTCGCCGACGTGGCCGATGATGCGCTCGTGATCCTCGTGCACGACGCCGCGCGTCCGCTCGTCACCGACGACGTCATCGAGCGTGTCCTTGCGCCGCTGTCGGAAGGCTGGGACGGCGCTGTGCCGGGCCTGCCCGTCGGCGACACGCTCAAGCGAGTCGGCGGGGACGGCGGTGTCGAGGAGACGGTCCCACGCGAGGGGCTGTGGGCCGTCCAGACCCCTCAAGCTTTCGCCGCCGACGCTCTCCGGCGCGGCCTACTTAGTGACAACTTGTCACAAGCGACCGATTGCGCCGGGCACGTCGAGGCAGCGGGAGGGCGCGTGAAGGTCGTCCCGGGAGACCCGCGGCTCTTGAAGGTCACGACGGCGGCCGATCTCGAGCGCGTCGCGGAGATGCTCCAGTGATTGTCGATTACCACATGCACCTTCGCGACGCGGCCAGCGAGATCGCGTTCACCGTGGACTCCGCCGAGCGTTTCGCCGAGCGCGCTGCGGAGCGCGGCGTCGACGAGATCGGCTTCACCGAGCACGTCTACTACTTCCGGCAGACGCGCGACTTCTGGCGGATTCCCTACCAGACAGACCGCTGCGAGCACGACCTCGACACCTACGTCGACGCGGTGGTGGAGGCGAAGCGGCGCGGTTTGCCGGTGAAGCTCGGGCTCGAGGTCGACTGGCTCGGCGAGCACGCCGGCGAGCTTGCGGAGACGCTCGCGCCGTATCCGTGGGACTACCTGCTCGGCTCCGTCCACTGGCTGTACGGGGAGCACGGCGTCGATTCCGGTGCAGAGGCGGGCGCTTGGGCCAAGTGGCCGGAAGACGAGGTATGGCGGCGCTACGTCGAGGAGCTTTCCGCGGCTGCACGCAGTGGGCACTTCGACGTGCTCTCGCACCCGGATCTCGCGAAGATCTTCGGTGTGGGAGGGTTGGACGAGAGGTACGAGGAGCTCGCATGCGCGGTCGACGACGGAGGCGTTGCGCTCGAGATCTCCACGGCGGGTCTCCGCAAGCCGGTGGGGGAGCTCTACCCCGATCCCCGGCTCTTGCGCATGTCGGTTGCGCCCGTGACGCTTGCGTCCGACGCGCACGAGCCAGCGCTCGTCGGCGAGGACTTCGATCGCGCGCTCGAGCTTGCGCGCTCAACGGGCCGCGACACGGTCTGCGTCTTCGCCGGGCGGACACGCACGTTGGAGCCGCTCGGATGACGGAGTTTCGGGTTGGGAGCGGCTTCGACGCGCATGCATTCGAGGACGGCGTTCCGCTCGTGCTCGGCGGCGTTCGCATCGACCATCCCCGCGGCCTCGCCGGGCACTCCGACGGCGACGTGCTCGCGCACGCGCTCACGGACGCCGTCCTCGGCGCGGCGGGCCTCGAGGACATCGGCGCGCTCTTCTCCTCCGACGACCCGGCGCTGGCGGGCGCCGACTCGGTCGACCTCCTCGCCCGTGCGTGGGAGCGCGTCGCCGCCGGCGGCTGGGAGCTCGCAAACGCCGACGTCGTGCTCATCGGAGAGGAGCCGCGGCTTGCGCCTCACCGCGATGCGATGCGCGAGCGTCTCGCCGGCGCGCTCGGTGTCACGCCGGAACTCGTCGCCGTGCGCGCGACGACGACCGACGGCCTCGGGTTCACGGGCCGCCGCGAGGGTCTCGCCGCGCAGGCCGTCGCCCTCCTGCAGCGATGAAGCTTGCGCTCGTCACCCACCTCGAGCGGCCGCGCCTGCGCGGCACGCTGGGCGACCTCTGGCCCGAGTTCATGTCGCATGACAGCGTCGTCCAGGCGTTCTGGCCGAAGCTCTACGACGTATATCCCGACTTCCAGCTCTGGGTCGTCGACCGCGAGGAGCAGCCGCGCAGGGCAATCGGGTACGCGTGCAGCGTTCCCGTTGCATGGGACGAGGACGCGCCGTCGCCGCGCGGCCTCAACTGGGCGCTGACAGACGGGGTCGAGGGCCCGCCGACCGCCCTCTGCGCAGTCGTCGCAGGCCTCGCTCCGGAGTA
Source organism: Gaiellaceae bacterium (assembly GCA_035532455.1). Classification (GTDB taxonomy): domain Bacteria; phylum Actinomycetota; class Thermoleophilia; order Gaiellales; family Gaiellaceae; genus Palsa-739. The sequence continues at coordinate 10,440 of DATKRA010000047.1, forward strand.
CCGGGGCCGCGGGATTGCCGAGGCGATTCTCCGCCGGCTCGGGTCCGTCGCGGCCGGGCATGGTCTCGACCTTCTCGTCGCGCCGGTGCGGCCGACATGGAAGGAGCGCTATCCGCTCACCCCGATCCAGCGCTACGCAGCCTGGCGGCGTAGCGACGGCCTCCCGTACGACCCGTGGCTGCGAACGCACGAGCGGCTCGGAGGCGAGATGCTCGGGAGCGCGCCACGCTCGATGACGATCGCCGGCACACGCGCGGAGTGGGAGGAGTGGACGGGAATGAGCTTCCCGGACGACGGCGACTACGTCGTGCCCGGCGCGCTCGTCCCGGTCCACTTCAAGAACGGCCGCGGCCTGTACGTCGAGCCCAACGTCTGGGTTCGCCACGCGGTGTGAGCCCGACTCCGATCATTCTCGTCACCGGCCCGCCGGCGAGCGGCAAGAGCACGCTTGCCGAGCGGATCGCGAGCGAGCGAGACGATCAAGGTCGACACCTCGAACTTCGGCTCAGTCGACTTCGAAGGCCTCGTGAACGCAGCCTCCAGCCACGTGCTCTAGCGGCCGCGCTTGCGCTGCTTTTCGAGCTGCCGGCGCATCTGGCGGTTCGTCGCCTCGTCCGGCACGGTTCCCTGCTCATCCTGCATGGCGAGCAGGGCGGCACGCTCCTGCTTCGTCAGCCGCGACATCGCCTTCTGGGCTCGCACTGGGTCGTTGAGATGCTTCTGGTGCGGCTCGAGCTTCCGCATTGCACTCGCGAGCTCGGGGTTCGTCCGCTCCATCGCCGCCCGCGAGCCTTTCTCGATCCACCGCTTGAAGAGCGGCACCTTCATCAGGAGTAAGACCACCGGCTTCAAAAAGCGCCCGTTCTGGATGCGTCCCAGCAGCCCGAGGACGATGAGCAGGGCGATGAGCCCGAGCAGGATCCAGAGCGGGATGAGGAGCGTGACGATGTCGGCGATCACGGCGTCGATGGTAGCGCGGCGACTCCGTCGCGCACGCGGACGAGGCCGTCGCGCGCGAGCGCCGCAACCGCTTCGCCGTCGTCTGGCTGCCCACCCGCGAGCACCGTGCGAAGAGCTTCGGCCCGGCGCTGGCGGAACGAGCCTTCGTACGGCCCTTGCCGTCGTGCCGGCGCGAACCGCGCGCCGCGCGACGGACAAGCCGCGGCAAGTGGACAGACGCCGCAGCGCGGCACTCGCGCGAGGCAGACGCTCTTGCCGAGATCCATCAGCGCCTGTGCGGCGGCGGGCGAAAATGCGTGGCCCGTCCGCTCCGAGACACGCCGCACGTTGACGTCGACGGGGAGGACATCCCGCTCGAACGCGAAGCGCGCCACGGCATCGGCGGTGTAGCGGCCGACGCCGGGCAGCTCCGTCAGGTCGTCGGGCCAGCCGTGCGCCGCGACCCGGCGAGCGGCCTCGTGGATCGCGAGCGCTCGGCGGTTGTAGCCGAGCCCCTGCCACTCGCGGATCACAGCCGCCGTGGGCGCAGCCGCGAGCGACTCGACCGTCGGCCAGCGCTCCATCCACCGCTCCCAGCGCGGCAGTACGCGCTCGAGCTGGGTTTGCTGCGCCATCACCTCGCTGACGAGGATCGCGTACGGGTCGCGCGTCCGCCGCCACGGGAGGTCGCGTCCGTGCTCGCGAAACCAGGCGAGAAGCTCCGCCTCCACCGTCAGTCCCCGGGATCGTGCGTCACGCCGCGACACCGGCTGCTGACCCCGCAGCGGCGAAGGGGCGGGAAGGGCCGGGAGTTGGACGATCCACGGGAAGCGCGATCGTACAGCGGAGCCGGGACGAGTGGATCGCTCGCGAGCTCGCCACACGCCGCGCGCTAACGCGAGAGCACCTCCACCGTGTCGCCGTCCCGCAGCTCATGCTCTCGCCCGACCTGCTGTCCGTCGAACCGCGCCGACGGTCCCCAGATCCGGGCGCCGAGGCAGCGGTCGCGGAGCTCGTGGTGGATCGTGTCCGCGACGTCGAGGACGGTGACGGGCGGTTCGAGCGCGACCGGGTCGCCGCCGTCACGGAGGTGGACGCGGATCAGCCCGGTCAGCGCCCACAGCTCGTTGCGGAGCCGGTCGAGGCTCGCGTCGTCGAGAACGGAGACAGGCACAACACGCAGCTCCGGATGCTCGTGCGGCGTCGCCTCGTCGCACTTCGTCGCCGCGAGGACGCCGGGGAGGTCGATCCCGGCCGCGGCGACTTCGGCGCGAATCGTCTCGATCTCGCAGAGCGGACGGTCGCAGGCGTGGCACCAGAGGATCGCGTCGGCGTTGCGGAGCACGCCGAGCAGCGACCTGCCGCCGCCGCGGTCGTCCGCGGCTCCCTCGATCAGCCCGGGGATCTCCACGAGCTGGACGAGAACGCCGCCGAGCCGCGTCGTCGCAGCGACCGGTCGCGTCGTCGTGAACGCGTAGTCGCCGGTGCGGATCTGGATTGCCGAGAGCGCCTGGAGCAGCGACGACTTCCCCGCGTTCGGCGGCCCGACGAACGCGATCTGCGCGGCGCCCTCCCGCCGAACCGCGATCGAGTCGCGGTGGACGGTGCGCTTCCGCGTTCGCGTCGCATCGAGCTCGTTCTCGACCCACTTGCGCAGGTCGGCGTACGGCCCGTTCCGGTAGCCGGGCAGCTCTCCGAGGATCGCGCGGAGCTCGCGAATCCGCTCCGCGCCTTCCTTGCCGACGAGACGGCGCTTGATCACCTGCTGATAGGTGCGATGGGGCATAGGCATCGCGACGTACACCTCCACATGTCGGGGCGAAACGCGTCGCGTCTCGCCGCTTCCCTAGGACGCTGAAGTGGGAAGCGGCGGACTAGCCGTTCTGGCGGAGAACTGTTGCGCGCCAGGAGTCCATTGCGGGCGCAGCTTACACTCGGCGGATGGAGGTCAGAGTCCGTTTCGCGCCGAGCCCGACGGGCTCGCTCCACGTCGGCAACGCGCTCAGCGCGGTGGCGAACCGCCGGCTCGGCGACTGGATGCTCCTGCGCATCGACGACACCGACCCCGCACGGAACGTGGCGGGCGGAGAGGAGGCGATCGTCGCCGACCTCGAGTGGCTGGAGATCGCCTGGGACAAAGGCCCGGTGCGGCAGAGCGACCGGGCCGACAGGCATCGCGAGGTGGGAGCACCGCTCGGCGACCGCTTCGAGGGCATCACGCTCCTGCGGGAGGACGGCTCGCCGACGTACCAGCTCGCGACGGTCGTCGACGACATCGATTTCGGCATCACGCACATCGTCCGCGGCAACGACCACCGGCCGAATGAGGCGGTGCACCGGCGCCTGTTCGCGGCGCTCGGCGCGACGCCGCCGGAGTTCGTCCACCACGGCCTGATCCTCGGCGACGACGGGCGGAAGCTCTCGAAGCGCGCCGAAGGCTCGACGGTCGCGTCGCTGCGCGAGTCCGGCATCCCGGCGGAGGCGGTGCGCGCGTACCTCGAGGAGCTCGGCGTGCCGAAGCACGACGTCCGGCTCGACCTGCCGCGCCTGCGACGCCTCTCGATCGAGACGCTCGGCGCGTTGTCGGACGAGGATCTCGCGGAGCGCGTCGGCGTTCCCGTCTCCGTCGCGCCGGTACTCCGGGGCGCACGCGATCTCCGCGAAGCAAGGGAGTACGCCACGCTCGTCCTCGAGCCGCAGCCGGCGCAGGTCGACGCGCCCGAGACGCTCGAGCGCTTTCGCGACCTCGTCGAGGCGGGAACGGAGCCGAAGTCGATCGTGCGGGAGCTGAAGGCTGTCGGCGGTGACCTCAAGGCGCTCCGCCTCGCGCTCACAGGCGCCGAGCGCGGCCCCGAGCTCGCCGCGGTGATCGCAGCGCTGCCACGAGACGAGCTGCTCTCTAGGCTAGAGAGGTGAGGCTCTACAACACCCTGTCGCGGCAACTCGAGGAGCTGCCGCCTCCGCCCGGGCCGATCCGGATGTACTTCTGCGGCCCGACCGTCTACCAGCGCGCCCATATCGGCAATGCGCGGCCGTTCGCGCTCGGGATGTGGCTGCGCGCGTGGCTCCGCCAGCGTGGCTACGCGGCGACGCTCGTCCACAACATCACGGACATCAACGACAAGATCTACGACGCGGCCCCGGGCGCGAGCGCCGAGCTCGCCGCGCAAGCCACGGAGTGGTATCTCCAGGACACGCGCGATCTCGGTCTCGGCATGCCCGACGGGCTGCCGAAGGCCACGGAGTCGGTTCCGTCCATCGTGAGCTTCATCGAGAAGCTCGTCGCGGCCGAGCGCGCCTACGAAGCCGGCGGCGACGTGTATTTCAGCGTCGCGAGCGACCCCGGCTACGGGCGTCTCTCGGGCCAGAAGGTGGAGCACATGGAGCCGGAGGAGGACAGCACGCTCAAGCGCGCGCCGCAGGACTTCGCCCTCTGGAAGGCGACGAAGCCGGGCGAGGACACGTCCTGGGACTCGCCGTGGGGGCCGGGCCGGCCGGGCTGGCACATCGAGTGCTCGGTCATGGCCGAGGACGCCTTCGGACCGGCGTTCGAGATCCACGGCGGCGGGCTCGACCTCGTCTTCCCTCATCACGAAAACGAGCTCGCACAGTCGCTCGCGCTCGGGCACGAATTCGCGCGGCTCTGGATGCACAACGGGATGCTCACCCGCGGCGGCGAGAAGATGTCCAAGTCGGTCGGCAACGACATGACCATTCGCGGCGTCATCGACGAGTGGGGGCGCGAGGTCGCTCTCATGCTCCTCCTCTCCGGGCAGTGGCGGAAGCCGCTCGATTTCAATCAGGGAACGCTCGAGCAGGCGCGCGCACAGCTCGAGACGTTCCGCAACGTGTTCCGCTCGCCGAGCGAGCCGGTCGGGGAGTGGGCGGACTTCGAGGCGGCCCTCGAGGACGACTTCAACACGCCCGAGGCGCTCGCTGTCCTCCACGGCTGGCGCGACCACGAGTTGCTGCGGCGCGCGTTCGCCATCTTCGGCCTCGAGTCGATCGCCGAGCGGGAAGATGCGCCGGCCGAGCTCGTCGCGCTCGCCGAGCAGCGCGTCGCCGCGCGCGAGGCGAAGGACTTCGGTGAAGCGGATCGCCTGCGCGACGAGATCGAGGAGGCCGGCTGGAGCGTGCGGGACGTTGACGGCGGTTTCCAGCTCGTCCCGAAGTGACGCGCGATCTTGTCTACGGCAGGAGGCCGGTGCGCGAAGCTCTGCGCGGGCGGCGCGAGGTGCTCGAGCTCTGGGCGAGCGAGAACGCGCTCAAGTCGGAGGAGTGGCTGCGTGAGGTCGAGAAGCCGCGCGTGCAGACGAGGCTCGAGCGCGACCTCTCCGACGCCGCCGGCACGCGAGACCATCAGGGCGTCGTCGCGTGGTGCGAGCCGTTTCGCTACGCCGACGCGTTCGAGCTCGCCGGCGGTGAGGCCCCGCTCCTCGCGTGTCTCGACCAGGTCAGCGACCCGCGCAACCTCGGCGCGGTGCTGCGCAGCGCGGAGGGGGCAGGGGCCAGCGGAGTGATTGTGACCGCGCACGGCTCGGCGCATGTGACGCCGGCCGTTTGCCGAGCGTCTGCCGGCGCGGTCGAGCACGTCCCAGTGGCGGTTGTGACGAACCTCGCGCGCTATCTCACCGAGATCAAGCGCGGCGACCTCTGGATCGCCGGCGCGGTCGGCCAGTCAGGGACGCAAATGTGGAAGTCCGATCTCGCGGGCGGAATAGCCTTCGCGCTCGGAGCGGAGGGCAAAGGGTTGCGGCCGCTCGTGCGGAAAGCCTGCGATATCGAGGTCTCGATTCCGCAGCTCGGACGCGTCGAGACGCTCAACGTCAGCGTCGCCGCCGCCCTGCTGCTCTACGAGGCCAGGCGCCAGCGGGAGGTCTCTACGTGAGCATCGCCGCTCGCACGTTCTTGGTCTGCGTACTCGTACTCGTCGTCGCCGCGGTCTACGCGTGGCACCTGAATGTCAATCTCCTGCGCGACGGCTGCATAGGTGCTCGCGGGTTTCCGCCGGACACGGGGACCGTTCATTTCAAAGCCTTCCCTCGCGGGCATTTCTACTGTCTCTACAGGACAAAGCAGGGGCGAGTACTGCAGAGCTCGCAATAGTCGCGGCATGGCCGAGCCCACGCTTTACCTCTTCGACGGCTTCAACGTCCTCCACGCGGGCGGTTTTGGTTCGCCGGAGGAGTTGCGCGACCTTCTCGCGAGTTGGGTCGCGGCGCAGGGTGCGCGCGGGATCCTCGTCTTCGATGGCGAGGGAATCGACGAGGAGTTCGGCCCGCTCTCGGTGCGGTGGGCGAAAGACGCCGACACGCTGCTCGAGCGTCTCGCAGTCGAAAACCGGGGCCGCGAGCAGGTCGCGATCGTCTCCTCCGACGCCGCCGTGCGTTCGACGATGGGAATCGAGGTGCGGAAGTTCGGCTCACAGACGTTCCTCGCCGAGTACTCGGCGCCCACTCCACCGGACGTCGTGCGCGGCGACCTCCGCGACAAGCTCGACGCCGAAACCCTGAGCAAGCTAGAGCGACTGCGTCGCGGGCAGTAGCGTAGGCGGTCCCTGCCAAGATTCACTCAAGCTGGGTCCAGAGCAAGTGGACTTGTAAAAGCTTGGTCCAGCTGCTAGCTTCCCCTCAACCACAGGGTGAGGGTTAGCCCTGGCGACTCCGGGAGAGGCCATGCTTGCGCGTGCCGCGAGAGCGTATTCGCCGCAGAAAGCTCAACGAGAGCTAGAGGATCTCCAGCTCGTCCTGAAGGCGAGGAACGGTGACGGCGTCGCGATGGACGCCCTGATCCGTCGCTACACGGGCTTCGTCCGGCTGAAGGCGAGCTCGTACTTCCTCGCCGGCGGCGACAACGACGACCTCCTGCAGGAGGGCCTCGTCGGCCTGTACAAGGCGGTGCGCGACTTCCGCACCGACAAGGAGACGTCGTTCCGCAGCTTCGCGGAGCTCTGCGTGACGCGGCAGATCATCACCGCGATCAAGACCGCCACCCGCTTCAAGCACGCCCCGCTCAACACGTACATCTCGTTCAGCCACACGCCTGCGGGCCAGGACGGCGAGGGCGAGTGCTCGCTCGGCGACGCGCTTCCCGGCCCGGCGGTGCAGGAGCCGCCGATGGTCGTCATCTCCACGGAGGAGCTGCAGAGCCTCGTCGGCAGCCTCGGTACCGGCCTCTCGCCGCTCGAGGCCGACGCGCTGAAGCTCTATCTCGAGGGCTCGTCGTACGAGGACATGGCCGTCGCGCTCGGCTGCGACACGAAGACGATCGACAACGCGCTCCAGCGGGTGAAGCGGAAGATCATCGCGCACCAGAAGGACCGCGAAGTCCTCCTATAGGAGTTCCTGAACTCCGCCGGTACGCTGGCCCTCGCGCGCCGGAGTAGCTCAGCTGGTAGAGCACCTCACTTGTAATGAGGTGGCCGTCGGTTCGAGTCCGACCTCCGGCTTAGAGGTTCAGGCTCACTCGGTCGGCAACAGACGCGCGGGCGCGACCTCGGCGAAGGCGTCCTCGAGGATGCCCGCGATCTCGTCGCGGTCGAAACCGCGGTCGAGGCGGACTCCGATCCAGCCGCGGTGGCCGACGTACGGCGGCACGTAGAAGCGTTCGGGATCGGCCCCGACGAGCGCTGCCTGCAGGCCGTCCGGCGCGGCGCAGACGAGGGCGAAGCGGCCGTCGCCGTGGTGGTTGTCCGAAACGGTCGCGAAAGATCGCTTCTCACGGACGAAGAAGGTCGGCGCGCCGTGCGACAGCCGTTCGCTCGTCTCCGGCAGCCCGAGACAGATCTCACGTACCGCGGCGAGGATCCGCTGCTTCGTCGTGCGCCTCGTTTCCACTTGGGATTCTGCCGCTGCGCCGAGCACGGCGGCGAGGACACGCGGAAGCTCGGTCGCGAGCCGCGCCTTCCGGACATAGTCGTGCGCGCCGGCGTTGCGGATCTCGAGCACGCGCTCCTCGTAGTCGTGGCCGCTGATCGCGACGATCGGCAGATCGGGCCGGCGCTCGCGGAGCTGGCGCGTCGCCTCGACGCCGTCGAGCACCGGCATCTCGATGTCCATCACGACCGCGTCGGGCTTCAGGCGCTTCGCGAGGTTGAGTGCCTCGAGACCGTTGCCTGCGCGTCCGGAAACGGCGAAGCGGCCGTCCTGCTCGAGGAGTACGGCGATTGCCTCCAGCGCTGAACGGTCGTCCTCCGCGACGAGGATGCGGAACGGGCTGGGCATGCGTTCTGATCGCCTACCCGCCCGCCCTGGCGGCTCAACCCTCTACGGCGAGCCGAGCGCCTGCTCGAGGTCGGACCAGAGGACTTCCGGGTCCTCGACGCCGACGCTGAGTCGCAGGAGGCCCGGCGGGACGCGGTCGCCCTCCCAGCGGTGGCGGGCCTCGATGAGGCTCGTGACGCCGCCGAGCGACGTCGCGTTGACGATCACGCGCGTGGACGTCTCGACGGCTCGGGCCTTCTCCCCGTCGTCGACGTCGAAGGAGAGGAGGCCGCCGAAGCCGGGATAGCGAACCGTCTGCACGCTCCAGTGGTCCCGCAACCGCGCGGCGAGCAGCGCGGCGCTCTCCGACTGCCTGCGCACGCGGAGCTCGAGCGTCTTCAACCCGCGCAGCAGGAGCCAGGCGGGATCGGGCGCGGCGACGATCCCCGTGCGGCCGCGGAACTCGAGCAGCTGCTCCGCGGCGGCGGGATCGCGGCAGACGACGACGCCGAGGAGCGCGTCGCCGTGGCCGGCGAGGTACTTCGTCGCGCTGTGCACGACGAAGTCCGCGCGGTGCTCGAGCGGCCGGAGGTGGATCGGCGTCGCGGCAGTCGCGTCGACGACCACGCGCGCCGGGTGCGCGGCGGCGGCCTCGAGGTCGGGCATCGTGAGGAACGGGTTCGACGGTGCCTCGAGCCAGATCAGGTCGGCGGCTTCGGGCGGTGCGCCCGTCTGGTCGAACTCGACGACGCGCAGCCCCCAGCGGCCGAGCGCCTCGAACGTCTTTCCCGTCCCGTAGTAGCCGCCCTCCGCGAGCGCGATCGTGTCGCCCGGCTGGAGGAGCGAGAGGACGAGCGCCGTCGTCGCGCCTGCGCCGGACGGAAAGAGCAGCGCCGTGCCGCCGTCGAGCGCGCCAAGCTCTGCCTCCGCCGCCGCGACGGTCGGGCTTCCGTACCGCTGGTAGAAGAACGCGCCGACCTCGCCGCGGTCGTACGGCCACTGGGTCGAGCGATCAAGCTGCTCCGCCATGCGGCGAGCCTATACCGATGCGGGTTCGAGATCCTCGAGCTTCCCGACCCGCGAGAGCTCGGGGAAGAGCTTCCGCCACGAGCCGGCGATCCCGATCATCAGCGCGCCGCCGAGCACGACCGCGCGCACGGTTCCGATCAGCGCCGCCACGCCGCCCGCTTCGAACGCGCCGAGCTCGTTCGACGCGCTGATGAAGACAAACTCCACCGCGTTCACCCGACCCTGCAGCCGCATGGGCGTGATCACCGCGAGCATCGTCGCGCGGATGTTCACGCTCACCATGTCGACGAAGCCACTGACGAAGAGCGCCGCGAGGGAGAGCGGCAACCACCTCGAGATCCCGAACACAATCGTCGAGACACCGAAGCTCGCGACGACCACGAGCATCGTCGGGCCGGCGGGCCACTGCAACGGCTTGCGCGAGATGAGATACGCGGCGAGCAGGGCGCCGACCGACATGGAGGCCCGCAGAGCGCCGAGCACGATCGACCCGCCGTGGAGAATCGTCGTCGCAAAAACCGGCGCGAGCGCGATCGGGTCACCGAGCAGGACACCGAAGAGGTCGAGGAGGACGACGCCGAGGATCGTCCTCGTCCGGACGATGAAGTTCACCCCGGCGACGAGGTTCTCCCAGTTCACGGGCTCCTCGTTACGCGTGATCGTCGGCGGCAAGGCGACGAACGCAAGGAAGGCGGCGGTCAGCAGAACGGCCGCGACCGCGTATACCGCTGCCGGCGCTGCGTAGTAGATGACCCCGCCGATCGCCGGGCCGACGACGACGCCGATCTGGCCGGCGACGTTGCGCAGCGCGATCGCTCCCTGCAGCAGCTCGCCGGGGACGAGCTCCGGCGTCAGAGCTCGCGATGCGGGCGATCCGATCGCCGTCATCGTCCCCGCCAGCACGCCCACTCCGAGATATGGCCAGATCGAGCCGGTCCCGATGACGGTGATCGCGAGCAGGACGGCGGCGATGCAGACGTTGAGCGCACCGGCGACAGCCGCGATCACACGCCGTGACGCGCGATCGGCGAGCGCGCCGGCGGGCAGCGCGAGGATGGGAAGCGGCACGAACTCCGCGAGGCCGACCAGTCCGAGGTCGAACACGTTGTGGTGCAAGTAGTAGACCTGCACGCCGATCGCGACCACGATCATCTGCGACGCGAGACCCGTCGTCAGCGACGCCGTCCAGAGCAGCGCAAATGACCGCAACCGCAGCGCGGGAGGTAACCGATGCCGCACGATCCGCGAACGTTAGGCTCCGGGGAGGTGCCCGAGAGTCACGAAACGACGGCAGGCAAGCTTGCGTGGCTCGAGGAGCTGCGCGAGCAGGCGCTCCACGCGGGCAGCGAGAAGGCCGTCGCGAAGCGTCGCGACGATGGTCGCCTCCTCGCGCGCGAGCGCGCCGAGAAGCTCTGCGACCCCGGCTCGTTCGTCGAGCTCGACCGTTACGTCCGCCACCGCGAGGTCGAGTTCGGGATGCGCGAGAAGCGCCCGTACGGCGACGCGGTCGTCACGGGCTACGGCACCGTCTTCGGGCGGAAGGTCTTCCTTTTCTCCCAGGACTTCACGGTCTTCGGCGGTTCCCTGAGCGAGGTCTTCGCGGAGAAGATCTGCAAGGTCATGGACATGGCCGTGAAGTACGGCTGCCCCGTGATCGGGATCAACGACTCCGGCGGCGCGCGGATCCAGGAAGGCGTCGTCTCGCTCGCCGGCTACGCGGAGATCTTCTGGCGCAACGTCCAGGCGTCGGGCGTCGTGCCGCAGCTCTCGCTGATCATGGGGCCGTGCGCGGGCGGCGCCGTCTACTCGCCCGCGATGACTGACTTCATCTTCATGGTCGAGGGCTCGTCGTACATGTTCATCACCGGGCCCGACGTCGTGAAGACGGTGACGGGGGAGGAGGTCACGTTCGAGGAGCTCGGCGGCGCGGCGACGCACGCGTCGAAGTCGGGAGTCGCACAGTTCACGGCCCCCGACGAGGAGTCATGCCTCGAGGACGCGCGCTACCTCCTCAGCTTCCTGCCGCAGAACAACGCCTCGCAGCCGGAGTGGAGCGCGCCGACCGACCCCGTCGACCGCGAGGATCCCGAGCTCGACACGCTCATCCCCGACAACCCGAACAAGCCGTACGACATGCTCGACGTGATCCGCCGCGTCGTCGACGACGGCGAGTTCCTCGAGGTGAGCCAACGCTGGGCGGAGAACATCGTCTGCGGGTTCGCCCGCCTCGGTGGATATCCGGTCGGACTGGTCGGCAACCAGCCGCGCTCGCTCGCCGGAGTCCTCGACATCGACTCATCGAACAAGGCAGCGCGCTTCGTCCGGACGTGTGACGCCTTCAACATCCCCCTCGTGACGTTCGTCGACGTGCCGGGCTTCCTGCCGGGGACGGCGCAGGAGTGGGGCGGGATCATCCGCCACGGCGCGAAGCTCCTCTATGCGTACTGCGAGGCGACCGTGCCGAAGCTGACCGTGATCACGCGGAAGGCGTACGGCGGCGCGTACGACGTCATGAGCTCGAAGCACGTTCGCGCCGACTTCAACTTCGCGTGGCCGACGGCGGAGGTGGCTGTGATGGGGCCCGACGGCGCGGTGAACATCATCTACCGCGACCGGCCGCCGGAGGAGCGCCCGGAGCTGATCGCCGAGTACAAGGAGCGCTTCGCGAACCCGTACAGCGCCGCTGAGCGCGGGTACGTCGACGACGTGATCGAACCGCGGCGCACGCGGCCGATGCTCATCGACGCGCTGAAGACGACGCTCGGCAAGGCCGAGCCGCGTCCGCGCCGCAAGCACGGGAACATCCCTTTGTAGCTCGCGAGTGCTGCGCACTGCTCGCTGAGCTAAGGAACTAGGGCGCGGAAGAGCGCGGTCTTCCGCGCCTTCGTGCTGAGACCTCGTTTCCCGCCGCGGTGGGCGCCTTCGCCGCGCGCCGGGTAGCGGGGATTGGGCCTGCGGCCTGAAGCGCCCCGGTCGACGAACCGCAAAAGGCCGGAGCGTACGACCAGGCGAAGCCGGCTTACGCGGAGGCCCGACGAAGGCGCGCTGCCGCTCCTGCGCCGCAGGCGCACGACCGGCCGTGCCACGAACGAACCGCCCCGCACCACGATGTCCAAACACAGCCTTCCGCACGGAGCCGCGGGAGACCGCGCTCTCCGGTCGGCGGAGTTCCGCCACCCAGCGAGCGAGTGCGCAGCACTCGCGAGCTAAGCGACCGCGGCGTTGGAGTCGCGCGCGGAGCGCATCTCCTTCGCGAACGCCTCGACGACGCGTGGATCGAACTGCGTGCCCGCACAGCGCTCGAGCTCCGCGAGCGCTTCCTCCTCGGAGCGCGGCGGGCCGTGCCCGCGGGTCGGGCCGCGCGCCGCGGTCATGGCGTCGTAGGCGTCGGCGACGAACACGATCCGCGCCGCGAGCGGGATCTGCTCGCCGGCGATCTTGTTCGGATAGCCGGTGCCGTCCCACCGTTCGTGGTGGTGGAGGACGCACTCCGCCACCGAGTCGACGCCCAGGCTCTCGAGCATCCGGTAGCCGATCTGCGGATGGCGTTCGAGCACGAGCCGCTCGGCGTCGCTGAGGGCGGTCGGCTTGCGCAGCAGTTCCTCCGGGATCGCGAGCTTGCCGAGATCGTGCAGGTTCCCTCCGAGGCGGATGAGCTCGATCGTCGGCTCGTCGGCGCCGAGCTGCCGGGCGATCCGGGCGGCGTACTCGCCGACGCGCTGCGAGTGACGGCCGTTGTAGGCGTCGCGCGCGTCGACCGTCTGCGCGAGGCTCTCCGCGGCGCGGTAGCGGGCCGCGCGGTCGGGGCTGTCGGCGAACTGCTCGAGATTCGCGCGGAGGAAGGACTCGGCCGCATACGCGCGCACGCGGTTCTTGCCATCCTCCTTCGCCCAGTAGAGGGCGCTGTCTGCGAGCCGGATCAGCTCGTCGCGCCCGGCGCCGTGCGTCGGGAAGGTCGCTACGCCGCCGCTGACGGTCACTTCGTCGATCCCCTCGATCCGCAGCGCCGCAATGCGCTCGACGATCGACCGCGCCACCGCGCTCGCCGCGCGCTCGTCGTGCCTCGGCAAGAGGACGGCGAACTCGTCGCCCCCGAGACGGAACGCCTCGCCGCCCTGTCGCAGCCGCGATGCGACCTGGCTGAGCACCGCGTCGCCCATCGGATGGCCGTGCTGGTCGTTGATGTGCTTGAGGTCGTCGAGGTCGAACAGGCAAAGCGCAACCGGGGTGCCGGCCTGCTCCGCCAGGACGAGCTCACGCTGCAGCCGCTCGTGGAAGCTCCGGTGATTGCCGAGGCCCGTGAGCGGATCGGTGAGGGCGAGGCGCATCGCCTGCATCGCCTGGAACGTCGAGCGCTGGTAGAGCCCGATCGCGAGGAGCGGTCCGGCGAGGGCGAGGGCGAGGAGCGGCGTCCGCTGCCAAAGGATGCAGAGAATGAGCACTGCGGAGCTCATGAGCGCGAACGGCGCGCTCGTCTGGACGAGGTTCTCCCTCGCGACCTCGAGGTACCGCCTGCCGGAGGACGCCGCGAGGACGGCGCTGATGAGGGCGAGGTTGACGATCCAGTAGTAGACGAACGCCGCGACGACCACCCGCGCGACGACGAGCGTGGCCGAGCTGCCGTGGATCTGGTCGATGACGGCGCCGGCAGCGAGCGCCGATAGGGCGAACATCGAGCCGTTGTAGGCGACCCGTACGGGCGGGCGGCGACCTATCAGGTGCGTAACGGTCGGCCCGACGGCGACGACGAGGACGGCGGCCGGCCAGCCGAGCAGGACGATCGAGGCGACGGAGAAGACGAAGCCGACGGTGACGCCGCCGGCTCCCATTCCCTCGACCGGCACAGGAAAGCGCTCCGCGAGCGCCGTCGCAGCGAGCAGCGCGGCGAGCTCAGCGAAGCCACGGAGCGTGTGTGTCTGGCCCGCGTAGCGATACGCGGCCCAGCCAATCGTGAAAACCCCCGCCGCGAGGACGGGGGTGACCACGATGAGAACTCTTTTAGGAAGCTCAGTCCCTACCTTCAACTGGGCTCCCTTACGCCACAGAGCCGACCATTCATTGACCGGCAACCTCCCCTCAGAGGTCGTGCGAGCCGCTATGGATGCGCGATCTTGATCCAGCCGTAGTTCCCGAGAACTGCCGCCACTGCCGCAGCAGCGACTACAGCGAGAACCACGATCCGGGACTTCAACTCCAGCATTTCTCTCCTCCAGGGGATTGGTTCGAGGACGCTAGGTAGGACTGATTCTGTGGCCGGTTCGGAAATCGAGGAATCACCCGAAGGGGGTAACCGCCCCCAGATCCCCCTTTTCGGAAGCGGTCAGTGCTCGAGACCGGCTTCGCGGAGCGGCCTGCGGCCCCACGCGAACTCGGTGCGATACCAGCCGGTGAGCTGGGCGAGCGCGACGCCCTCGTCGGACGAGTGGATGAACCATCCGTTCCCGAGGTAGATCCCTGTGTGGATGATCTGCCCGCCGGACGAGTGCGGCCCGTTGGCGCCGAAGAAGATGACGTCGGCGGGCTGGAGCTTGGCAAACCGGATCCGCTTCGACCGGCGCACCTCGACGCTCATGGTGTACGTCGTCCGCCCCTGGATCACCGTGGCGAGGTCGCGTTCGCGGGGGTAGCTCTGGAGCTTGTAGACGCGCCAGACGAAGCCGGAGCAGTCGTAGCCGCCGCGAGCCTGGACGCCGAACGGCGCCTCGGTGCCGTCGCTCGTTCCTCCCCAGACGTACGGCATTCCGATCTTCGAGACCGCGACGTCGAGGATCCGCCGCTGCCAATTCGTGAGCGTCGGGAGCGAGAAGGTGGCCGCGAGCTGCTTGACCTCGGCGATCTGCCAGCTGTCGGCGAGATAGCCGAACCCGAGGATCTTCGCCGCGGAGTAGGCGGCTTCGGCGCGCGTCGCCGTGTCTTGCGGGCGCAGCTCGAGGTAGTCCTGAGCGGCCGGATGATTGATGCGAAGGTCGAGGAGACGCGCGATGACCTCCGTTCCGAAGCGGGTCGGGACCTTGAGCCCTGCGGCGATCGCGGCTTTCCTGAACTGCCGTGCCTGGGGGCGAAGCCCGAGCGAGGTGACGAGCTCGCGGTCGAGACTGGCCATCGTCGCGCCGTTCGAGCCAGTCGGCGTCGTTGTCGTCGTCGTGCTGGTGGTCGTTTCGCCCGTCGTCGTGGGCGGCGGCTGCTGCGAGGCGGAGTGCGGCGCCCCGAGCTCCTGCGCGAGGCTGCTTCCGAGGTCGATGAGCGCCTGGACGGTCAGCGGCGCGTTCGGCTGGAACGTCTTGACGCTGCTCGCGCCCATGAGCCCGTGCGCGACGACGGTCTTGATCTCGTGTTTCGCCCAGTTGGGCGGGTGCGAAGACGAGCCCGCGGTCGAGCCCGTGGCAGCGGCCGCGAGGAGAGCCGCGACGACCCCGGCCGCCGCGAGGGTGGAGAGCTTCCGTCCCACGGTTTTCTAATCGGCTCGACACGCCGCGAGCGTTAGCCTCCATGTCGGTGAATCTCGAGATCACACCCGAACCGGACGACGCCGAGCGCGCCGCGATCGCCGCGGCCCTCGAGGCGGAGGAAGCCGAGAAGGAGCAAGCGGGGCCCTCTCCGTGGGCGAAGGGCGTCCTGCCGGTGCACGACGCGCACGACGACCCGCATCCGTAACCGGACAACCTCGCGCTCCGTTCCCACCGCATGTGGGAGGAGTGCATCCGCTGTAACGAGGCGCCCGCGGTCGACGACCAGGGCTACTGCGGGCACTGCCACTGGGCCGTGCGGGCCGAGGTGGAGGAGGGGCTGTACCAGCTGCGCGAGTACCTCAGCGCCTGGGCGCGCTTCGACGAGTGGTGCGACTCGCACGGCGCGAAGGCCGCGTAACTCGCGTCGCTACTGCTCGGGTTGCGTGCGGTGGCCCCTGAAGAGCGCGGGCGCGCTGCGCGCGTAGTCGAGCCCCGACACCCAGGTGAGGACGAGCGCGACGAGGAGCGCCCACCACGCGACGCGGTTGCTCCACGCGCCGGCCGCGGCGAACCCGCCGAGCGCGGCCGCGAGCGCCTGCGCCCACGTCTTGAGCTTTCCGAGGTCGCGGGCGGCGAGGACGACGCCGCGCTCGATCGCCGCCTGCCGGAGCCCCGTGATGAGCACCTCCCGGACGACGATCAGGGCGACCATCCACGCGGGGACGACCCCGAGCCCGACGAGCATCACGAGCGCGCCGAGGACGAGGACCTTGTCGGCGATCGGATCGAGGAGCGTGCCGAGGGGAGACGTGCGGCCGTGCCGCCGCGCGAGCCTCCCGTCGAACCAGTCCGTTGCCATGGCCAGGCAGAAGGCCGCAGTAGCCCAGTACGCGTGGCCGTGGAAGTTCCACGCGAAGAGCGCCACGACGAGCGGGACGGAGGCAGCACGGGCGACTGTCAGTTGATCCGCGGAGGTCATCGCTAAGCCGGGAGGATACGGTGCGACCATGTTCGACAAGGTTCTCGTCGCCAACCGGGGTGAGATAGCGATCCGGGTCTTCCGCACGTTGCGGGAGCTCGGCATCGGCGCCGTCGCCGTCTATTCGGAGGGCGATCGCGGCGCGCTGCATGTCGCGTACGCCGACGAGTCGTTCCTCCTCGGGCCGACGCCGGCCGCCGAGAGCTACCTCCACGTCGAGCGAATCCTCAACGCGGCGGCGCGCGCGGGCGCGCAGGCGATCCATCCCGGCTACGGCTTCCTCGCCGAGAACGCGGGCTTCGCGCAGGCGGTGGAGGACGCGGGCTTCGTCTGGATCGGCCCGCCTCCCGCCGCGATCGAGCTGATGGGGAACAAGACCGCGGCGCGCACCGCGATGAAGAACGCCGGCGTGCCGATCATTCCCGGCACGACCGACCCGCTCGGCTCCGTCGAGGAGCTGCTCGCCCTCGGCGAGGAGATCGGCTATCCGCTCCTCATCAAGGCTGCGGCGGGTGGCGGCGGCAAGGGGATGGAAGAGGTGCACTCGCCCGACCAGGCGGCGAAGGCGTTCGAGACGGCGCAGCGGCAGGGCCAGTCGTACTTCGCGAACCCCGACGTCTACGTCGAGAAGCTCATCGTCGACCCGCGTCACGTCGAGGTGCAGGTGCTCGCGGACGCGCACGGGAACGTCATCCACCTCGGCGAGCGCGACTGCACGATCCAGCGCCGCCACCAGAAGCTCATCGAGGAGACGCCGTCGCCGGCCGTCGACGCGGAGCTGCGCGCGCGGATCGGCTCGATCGGCGTCGAGGCCGCGCGTGCCGCCGGCTACCGCTCGGCCGGGACGATCGAGGGTCTCCTCACCCGCGACGGCGACTACTTCTTCATGGAGATGAACACGCGCATCCAGGTCGAGCACACGGTGACGGAGATGGTCACGGGGCTCGATCTCGTGCGCGAGCAGATCCGCGTCGCGCTCGGCGAGCCGCTGTCGGTCACGCAGGAGGAGGTGGAGCTGCGCGGCCACGCGATCGAGTGCCGCATCAACGCGGAGGACGCGAGCAAGGGCTTCCTGCCCGCGCCGGCTCCCGTGACGGGCTACCGCGAGCCGTCGGGGCCGGGCGTGCGCGTCGACTCCGGCGTCGCTGCGGGTTACGAGGTCTCCAGCTCCTACGACCCGATGATCGCGAAGCTCATCGTCCACGGCGTCGACCGCGAGCACGCCCGCCGGCGGATGCTGCGCGCGCTCGACGAGTTCTGGATCCAGGGGCCGCAGACGCTCGTCGGCTTCCACAAGGCGCTGCTCTCGCACCCGTGTTTCGTCGCGGGCAAGACGTGCCACGGCATCGTCGAGTCGGAGGAGCTCGCGGCGCAGTCGACGGAGTTCAACGGCGGCGCTGCCATCGCTATCCCAAGTGACAACTTGTCACTAAGTTCGACGGGGCGGGTTCGGACGGCCGAGCGCGTTCGCACCGTCGAGGTCGACGGGCGCCGGTTCGAGGTGCGCCTGTCCGAGCCCGAGCCGGAGTGGCGCGCCCTCGCGCAGCGGCGCCACGAGCGCGTCCACGCCGGCGGCGCCGGAGGCTCCGGCCAGGACGCGGTCGTCTCCCCGATGCAGGGCACCGTGCTGTCGGTCGCCGTCTCGGACGGAGACGAGGTCGATGCGGGTCACGTGATCTGCATCGTCGAGGCGATGAAGATGGAGAACGAGGTGCACGCACATCGCGACGGGGCCGTCTCCCAGCTCTCCGTCGAGCCCGGCCAGCCCGTCTCGACCGGCCAGATCATCTGCGTGATCGCCGCTAACGGCGATTGAAACCTCACGGCCACCCCGCGTGAAGCAGTCCGGCGGCTCGGGCGGCGGTTACGGCTAGATCGAGCGCTGGTACGAGCGGAAGCACCACGTCGCGAAGAGCGATGTCGCGGCCATGGCCGCGAGCAGGAAGAGGAGAAACTCGCCCGTCGTGCCCCAGGGGCCGCCGTAGACCACGGCGTTGCGCGCGGCATTGACGCCCCAGTTGACGGGGTTGTAACGCGAGACGGCCTTGATCCAGCCGGGCATCAACGCGAACGTGAGGAGGATCGACGAGAGGAACATCAACGGCAGTCCGACCATGTTCGCGGTCGCGATCATCGACTCGGGACGACGAAAGATCAGCGCGAGGCCGTTGGAGAAGCCGGCGAACGCGGACGCGAGCAGGAAGGCGGCGACGAAGATCACGAGCCAGCCGAGCGCGCCGCCGTGCACGCGCACTCCGAGCGCGAGCCCGACGAGCAGAAGGATCAGCGTCTGGATCATGGCGGTGATCCCGGCCCGCACGACCTGCGAGAGGACGATCGCGAGCCGCGAGGCCGGCGCTGCAAGGAAGCGGTCGATCACCTTCCGGTCGAGGTCGGTGATCATCCCCATCCCTGACCACATGCCGCCGAAGAAGGCGTTCATGCAGATGATCCCCGGCGCGAGGAACTCGATGTAGGTGCCGGCTCCCTGCGAGTGTCCTTGGAGCCCGGCGTTCTTGAGGAGCTGGCCGTAGAGGATGAGCCAGATCATCGGCTGGATGATCATCATCACGACCCAGATCGGCTGCCGGCTGAGGTTCCGCAGCTGACGGACGACCATCCAGCCGGTCTGGCGGATCGTCTGCATCAGTTGCCAGCGTCCTCGGCCGCGAAGTCGCGGCCGGTGTAGTGGAGGTAGACGTCGTCGAGCGAAGGCCGCGCGGTTGTGACGGCCGTGACCTCGATGCCGGCGCCGTCGAGAGCTCCGAGGATCACCGGAATGGCCTGCGCGCCGTTCGGGACCCGCGCGCGGACGGTGTTGCCCTCGCTGTGTACGTTGCCCGAGATGTCCGCGACGATGCGCTCGGCGTCGGCGACTCGTCCGTTCGCCTCCTGCAGCTCGACGCTCACCGACTCGCCTTCGAGCCCGCGCTTCAACTCTTCCGGCGTGCCCTCGACCACGATCTTCCCCTTGCTGACGATCGCCACCCGCTCCGCCAGACGGTCGGCTTCTTCGAGGTAGTGCGTGGTCAAGAGGATCGTGAGATTCAGATCCTTGGCAAGGCGCTCGACCTCGATCCACATCGCCACGCGGGCCTCCGGGTCGAGGCCGGTCGTCGGCTCGTCGAGGAACAGCACCTGCGGCTTGTGGACCAGCCCGATCGCGATGTCGAGCCGGCGCTTCATGCCCCCGGAGTAGGTGCGCGCGACCCGATCTGCCGCGGCAGCGAGGCCAACAAGCTCGAGCAATTCGGTGACGCGCGCGTGCAACGGTTGGCCGGCCATTCGGTGGATCCGGCCCTGCAACAGAAGGTTTTCGCGCCCGGTCGCGTCCCAGTCGACGCCAGAGTCCTGCGCGACATAGCCGATCTTGTTGCGGACGAGGTCGGGATGCGCGACGACGTCCTCGCCGCCGACGAGAGCGCGGCCCGAGTCTGGCCGCGTCAGCGTCGTCAGCACGCGCACCGTCGTCGACTTCCCGGCGCCGTTCGGACCGAGCAGCCCGAACACCTCGCCCTCGCGCACGCTGAACGACACGCCGTCGAGCGCCTGCACGGTCTTGTAGCGCTTGTGGAGGTCCTCTGCGACGATCGCGTCCATCGCTTCGAGTCTACGGCCAAACCGACGCTCGCTCGGCTGCGTAGATCCCCCCGAAACCCACGCTGGAGGAGTTGCATGTTCAAGAGAATCGCCACCGCCTCGATCGTCCTCGCCCTCGTCGTTTCGGGTGCCGCGTTCGCCGCGACGCTGAGCAAGGGGACGACCGTCGACCTCCACAAGACGAGCCGCGGCAAGGTGCTCGCGACGAGCAAGGGCCGGACGCTCTACCTCTACACGTCCGACACCAAGAACAAGAGCCACTGCACCGGCAGTTGCGCCTCGGCGTGGCCGCCGCTGATGACGAAGGGCAAGCCCGTCGCGGGGATGGGCGTCAACAAGGCGCTCCTCGGGACGGCGAAGCGCGGCACGAAGCTCCAGGTCACGTACCACGGCCACCCGCTCTACACCTGGACCGGCGACACGAAGGCGGGACAGGCGACCGGCGAAGGAGTCAACGGCTTCTTCGTCGTCAAGGCCTCCGGCAAGAAGGGCTAGGAAGACGGGCCTGTTGCACTAAAGGAATCCGGGCGCCAAGCTCCCTGTTGGACAGGGATGCCGGCGACCGTCGAAGCGATAGAAGAGCTCTACCGGAGCCGCTACGCCTCCTACCGAGGGGGCGTGGCGGCTCTGTTGGGCAGTTACGACGGCGCCCGGGACGTCGTGCAAGAGGCGTTCGCGCAGGCGATCCGCGACCGCCGGGACTACCGCGGCGAGGGCCCGCTCGCCGCCTGGGTGTGGCGGATCGCGGTTCGGACCGCGCTACGCGGCCGGGGCGCCGGCGGAAGTGACCTGCCGCTCGAGGAGGCGTTCGAGACCGCGTCGCCGCACGCCGAGCGCGATTCGGAGCTCGCCGAGGCGCTGAAGCGGCTGTCGCCGCGGCGGCGGATGGTCGTCTATCTCCGGTACTTCGCGGATCTCCCGTACGCCGAGATCGCATCCCTGCTCGACATCAGCGAGGGCACCGTCGCGGCGACGCTCTCGCAAGCGCATGCCGAGCTGCTCGAGCAACTTCGAGACAAGGAGGCAACGACGCCATGAGCGATCACGACATCGAGCAGCGGCTGCGCGCGTTTGCAGCGGGGCCGGACGAATCCGCGGACTGGGAGGACGTACTGAGTCGGGCACGAGGCCGGTCTTCGGCGCGGCGGTTGGCTCGGCGGCGGCTCGTTCCGGCCCTCGCCGTACTCGTCGTCGTGGCCGCAGCGCTTGTCGGCTCGTTCGTCTTGCTGGGAAGATCAGCCTCGCCCACGGGACCCACTGGCACGAGCTTAGGTGGGCCGTCCGGGCCGTCTGTCACTTCGCCGGACGGCAGCAATCCGTGGGGCCAGCACGGCCGCCAGATCACGATCGGCGAGCTGCGCAGCGAGGCGCCGTACCTCCCGCTGCCGAGTTCTGACCTCGCGAATGACGGCAACGTCGGGACAGTCTGGGTCTGGGATCACACGTCCGACCCGACTGTCCCCGAGCACCATGTCGCAGCCGCGGTGTATTACGCGTCCTCCGGGATCGAGCTTTCCTGGACGGGCGGTGGACTCGACTACACGGGACTCGAGTCTCGGACGATCGACGGCGTTCGCGCGATGTTGATTCCGGGTGACTGGAGCCCCAAAGGCCCCACCGGCGCAACGGGATCGACTTCCCGTGCGCCAGCGCTGTCGATCCTCCGGCTGCCAGTCGGATCACACGAGGTGCTGACGCTCGAAGGCATCGTTCCGGAGAGCGAACTGATCGATGTCGCGAAGACGCTCAATCCGCCGCCGGGCGATGCCTCGCCCGCCGGCGACCTGCCGCCGGCCACTCCGCAGCCAGGCCCGTACTTGACGTCGTGGGACGGAATGCTGACCGACGGCGTGGCAGCAAGCTCAGTGAGCGACGCGGCTAGCTCTCTCGGCTTCCGCCCGGTCGCGCCGGCCTCTCTCGGAGACCCGAGCGCGATCCAAGAATCCGATCCAGCCACGCCACTGAGGGACAGAACGCTGTCGCTTCGCTACGACGACGCGGCGAAGGGGAGTCTCTGGCTCCTCGAACGTCCGAGTCTGACCGCGACGACGTCGCTCCTGAAAGAGATCGCCTCGGAATGTACGCGCGCTAGTGGCTGCAAAGACACTGCGTCGATGCTTGATCTCGGCGGCGGCGTCACCGCTCTCAGTCTGGAGGATCCCGTGAGCAACCGGATCGTGTGGGTCGATGGCGGCGTCTACTACGAGGTCGTTGTCCCAGCGACGACATTCACTTCAGCTGACGCGATCTCGGTCGCGAAGGCCACGGCAGCCGCTGCCGCCGGCTGAGGAACTGCACGGTCCACCGGCGTCGCGCCGCTAGTGTCCGGCGCCGGTGGATCTCTACGAGTACCAGGGCAAGGAGCTCTTCAACCGCGTCGGGATTCCCGTCTCGGAAGGACGCCTCGCGACGACGCCCGAAGAGGCGCGCAAGGCGGCCGAGGAGATCGGCGGCCCCGTCGTCGTCAAGGCTCAGGTGCTGACCGGCGGGCGCGGCAAGGCCGGCGGCGTCAAGCTCGCCGACGATCCGGCCGACGCCGAGGCGAAGGCGAAGGACATCCTCGGCCTCGACATCCGGGGCCACGTCGTGCGGAAGCTCTGGATCGAGAGCGCCTCCGACATCGCGAAGGAGTACTACCTCTCGATCACGTTCGACCGCGGCGCGAAGAAGCCGCTCTTCATGTTCACGACGCAGGGCGGCGTCGAGATCGAGCAGGTCGCCGAGGAGAACCCCGACGCGCTCGTCCGGCTCCACGTCGATCCGCTCGAGGGCTTCCAGCCGTGGATCGCGCGCCGGCTCGTCTACGGCGGCAACGTCGAGGATCCGTCCGAGCAGAAGCAGATCGCGGCGATCGTCGAGAAGCTCTACACCGCCTTTGTCGAGTTCGACGCGATGCTTTGCGAGATCAACCCGCTCATCGTCACGCCCGAGGGCGAGGTCAAGGCGCTCGACTCGAAGTTCACGGTGGATGACAGCGCCCTTGCGCGGCATCCCGACATCGCCGAGTGGCGCGACACGAGCGCGGCCGATCCGATCGAGACGTTCGCGCGGGAGAAGCACGTGACGTACGTGAAGCTCGACGGCGACGTCGGCGTGCTCGCGAACGGCGCCGGGCTGGGCATGTCCACGGTGGACGTCGTCGCGCACGTCGGCGGGCGGCCTGCGAACTTCTGCGACCTCGGCGGCGGCGGCAGCGCGGAAGGTGTCGTCGACGCGCTCGAAGTCATCACGCGCGACCCGCAGGTGAAGTCGATCTTCTTCAACATCTTCGGCGGCATCACGCGCTGCGACGAGGTCGCGCGCGGGATCCTCGAGGCGCTCGACCGGCTCGGGATGACGTATCCGATCGTCGTCCGGCTCGACGGGACGAACGCCGAGGAGGGTCGCGCGATCCTCGCCGACGCCGGCAAGGAGAACATCCATCCCGAGGCGACGATGCTCGACGGGGCCCGGCGCGCGGTGGAGCTGGCGAAATGACGAACCTCTGGGACGAGCGCGCCGAGCGCTATCGCGAGAGCTACACGCACGCGACAGGAGACGATCTCGACCTCGTCGTCGAGTGGTGCGCGCCGGCTCCGGGAGTGACCGTGCTCGACGTCGCGACCGGCGGTGGCCATGTCGCGCGGCGGCTGCGCGAGGCCGGCGCCGAGGTCGTGACCGTCGACGCAGCTCCCGGCATGCAGCCCGACGTCGTCGCGCCCGCCGACCATCTCCCGTTCGCCGACTCGAGCTTCGACGTGGTCGCTTGCCGCATCGCCGCGCACCACTTCCCCGACGCGCTCGCCGCGGTCAAGGAGATGGCTCGCGTCGCGCGAGCGCGCGTCGTGATCGAGGACAACACCTTCACGAGCGAGAGCGCCGAGGAGGCCGACAAGCTGCGCGACCCGAGCCACGTCCGCAACTACGGCGTCGCCGAGTGGCACAGCTTCTTCGAGCTCGCCGGGCTCGAGATCGCCGACGAGGCGACGATGGTGCGCGACACCGATTTCGCCGACTGGCTCGACCGTACGGAGACACCGGAGGAGGATCGCGCGCGTGTCACCGAGCTGCTCGACAGCCGCATCCGCGACGGCCGTCTCGACCTTCCCACCATCATCTTGAAGGGCGTAAAGGCGTAGTGGCGATCATCGTCGACAACGACACGCGCCTCGTCGTCGCGGGGCTCACCGGCTCGGAGGGCCGCTTCCACGGCCTCCGCAACAAGGCGTACGGCACGAACCTCGTCGCCGGCGTCACGCCGGGGAAGGGCGGCCAGGACGTCGAGGGCGTGCCCGTCTTCGACACGATGGCGGAGGCCGTCGCCGAAGCCGGCGCGAACACGTCGCTCATCTTCGTCCCGGCACGCTTCGCCGTCGATTCGATCTACGAGGCCGTTGACGCGGGCATCGCCACGGTGATCTGCATCACCGAGCACATCCCGGCCCACGACATGCTTCGCGCGTACACGTACTTCCGCGCGAAGGACGTGACGATGATCGGCCCGAACTGCCCGGGCGTCCTCTCGCCGGGGAAGGCGAACGCCGGGATCATCCCCGCCGAGATCTTCACCCCCGGAAGCGTCGGCCTCGTTTCGCGCTCGGGCACGCTCACGTACCAGATCGGCCACGAGCTGACGCAGCTCGGCCTCGGCAACTCGACGATCGTCGGCATCGGCGGCGATCCGGTCGTCGGCTCCTCCTTCATCGACGTCATCGCGAAGTTCGAGGCCGACCCGCAGACCGAGCTCATCGTCCTCGTCGGCGAGATCGGCGGCGACGAGGAGGAGAAGGCCGCCGCGTACGTCGCCGAGCACGTGACGAAGCCGGTGCTCGCGTACATCGCAGGCTTCTCGGCGCCGCCCGGCAAGACGATGGGCCACGCGGGCGCGATCATCTCCGGCTCCTCGGGCACCGCTGCCGGGAAGAAGGAGGCGCTCGAGGCTCGCGGGATCGAGGTCGGCACGACGCCGACCGAGGTCGCGCAGATGGTCGCGGCGCGCCTGAAGTGATCTCGTTCGCTCGCGGCGTTCCTGCGCCGGAGTGCCTCGCGGTCGAGGAGCTCGCGGACTGCGCGCGCGCCGCGCTCGAGCGCGACGGCCGCACCATCCTGTCCTACGGCCCCGGCGGCGGCTACGGGCCGCTCCGCGAGGAGCTCGCGGCGCGCCACGGCGTCGACCCGGGGCGGATCCTCGTCACGAGCGGCTCACTGCAGGGCTTCGTCTTCCTCGCGGAGCAGCTCGTCTCCCCGGGCACCCGCGTGCTCGTCGAGGCGCCGACCTACGACCGGCCGCTGAAGATCCTCGCGCGGCTCGGCGCCGATGTCATGACCGTGCCGATGGACGACGAGGGCCTCGTCCCCGACGAACTGCCGGAGGGCGACTTCGCCTTCCTCTACACGATCCCGACCTTCCAGAACCCGAGCGGGAGGACGATGTCGGAGGCGCGCCGCCGGCGTCTCGCCGAGCTCGCCGCCGAGCGTGGGCTGCTCGTGCTCGAGGACGACCCGTACGGCCTCGTCCGCTACGAGGGCGAGCCGCTGCCGAGCATGTTCGAGCTCTCGGGCGGGGCCACGGCGTACTGCTCGTCGTTCTCGAAGACGGTCGCACCCGGATTGCGCGTCGGCTGGTTCGTCCTGCCTGCCGGTCTCGCCGCCGAGCTCGAGGCGCTGG
>DATKRA010000048.1:0-23951 GCA_035532455.1 Gaiellaceae bacterium
GCGTCGCGCGCCCGGCCGACGTCGGCGCTGATCTGCTCCACGAGCGCCTCGACCGACTCGAACCGCATTTGCCCGCGCAGCCAGCTCCAGATCTCGACCACGAGCCGCTGGTCGTAGAGGTCGTCGTCGAAGTCGAGGAGATGCGCCTCGACCCGCCGCTCGACGCCGTCGAACTGTGGATTCGTGCCGACGGAGATCGCCGCCAGGCGGTCGCGTGTCCAGCCGGCGTAGACGCCGTCGGGCGGAATGAGCAGGCCGGCCGGAACGTCGAGGTTTGCCGTCGGGAAGCCGAGCTCGCGTCCGCGATGGTCGCCGTGCACGACGATGCCCTCGACTTCCGCCGGCCGGCCGAGCAGGCGCGCCGCGCGGCCGGGCTCGCCCCCGTGGAGAAGCTCGCGGATCCGGCTCGACGACACGTTCTCGAGCACCGGCACGCGGCGGACGTCGAAGTCGAGCCGCTCGAGGAGCGTGAGGTCACCCTGGCGATCTCGGCCGAAGCGGAACGTCTCCCCCGCCGCGACGACCTCGGCGCCCATCCCGCGGAGGATGAGCTCCGCGAACTCGGTCGGCTCGAGGTTGGCGAGCGTCTCGTCGAACTGGAGCACGACGACGTCGTCGACGCCCGCCGCGGCGAACAGCTCCAGTCGGCGCTCAAGGGTCGTGAGGAGCTCGACCTCACGCCCGAGCACCGCGCGCGGATGCGGATCGAAGGTCACGACGGCGGTGCGCAGCCCGGCCGCGCGCGCCGCGTCGATCACGCGCAGGTGACCCGGGTGGACGCCGTCGAACGTCCCGACGGCCACACCGCGCCGCGCCTCGGGGAGCTGATCGACGAGCCGGACGACGTTCACGCCACGCCTGCCGTCTCGAGGGCCGCGAGGACGCGTTCCTCGCTGAGAAGCCGTTCGGGGCCGAAATCCGCCGGCACGACGGCATCGTCGACCGAGAACGGGCCGACCTCGAGCCGGCGCAGCGACACGCAGTGCCCGCCGAGCGCGTCCGCGATCGCCCGGATGTACGTCCCCGAGCTGACCGAGAGGTCGAGCGTCGCGACACCGTCCCCGTAGGCCACGAGGTCGAGCGCGCGGACGGTCGAGCGGCGGAGCGGCATCGCGACTTCCACCCCGCGCCGCGCGAGCTTGTACGCGCGCTCGCCCTCGATCTTCACGGCGGAGGCGGCGGGAATCGGCAGCTCGATCTCGCCGCGGAAGCCCGCGAGCCGCGCTGCCAGCTCGTCCTCTGTCGGCGGGTCGTGGCGGGCAATGACCTCGCCCTCGGGGTCGCCGGTCGACGTGCGCGCCGAGAGGTCGATGTCTGTGACGTAGCGCTTGTCGAGCCCGACGAGCCGCGGCGCGAGCTTCGTCGTCCTCCCCGAGAGGAGCAGGAGCAGCCCGGTCGCGAACGGGTCGAGCGTCCCAGCGTGGCCGGTGCGCGCACCGGTCTTGCGGCGGATCTCGGCGACGACTGCGAAGGAGGACGGGCCGCGCGGCTTGTCGACGAGCGCGACGCCCGCCGGCTCAAGCGCGCGAGGCGGCACGCTGCTCGAGGAAGCCGATGCGGACGCTTTCGACGATCTCGGCGAGCGTGTCGTCGCTCGAAAAGCCGGCGGCCTGGCGGTGGCCGCCGCCGCCGAACCGCCGCGCGATCGCAGAGACGTCGAGCTCGTCGATGCTCGAACGGAGCGAGCCCTTCTGCCCGTGTGCGCCGCGTCCCATCTGCTCGCGGACGAAGACGGCGAGCTCGGCTCCCTCCACCGCGCGCAGGTAGTCGATGAGCCCTTCGGAGTACGGCTCCGCCGCGCCGACGTCGGCGAAGTCGCTGCGCAGCAGATGGGAGACGACGATGCGCCCGCCTTCGAGCACTTCCGCCCGCTCGAGCACGCGCGCGAGGAGCTTGAGCTTCGCGAACTCGACCGTCTCGTAGACCTGCTGGAAGACGGCGTGCAGGTCGGCTCCCGCCTCCACGAGCTCGGCCGCGAGGCGCAACGACTTCGGCGTCGTGTTCGAGTACTGAAAGCGCCCCGTGTCGGTGACGAGCGCGATGTAGAGCGGCTCGGCAAGCTCGGGCGTCAGCTCGACGCCGAGCTCCCGCATCACGTCGCGGAGCACTTCTGCCGTCGAGGAGGCGTCGGGGACGATGAGGTTGACGTCGCCGAAGCGCGTGTTGTCGTGGTGGTGATCGATGTCGAGCGTGAGCGGAGCTCGGGTGAGCGCCTCGGGGTCGCCGATTCTGTGCTCGCTCGCACAGTCCACCGCCACGAGAACGCGCTCGGCAGCATCGGCAGGCGGCTCCCGCCGCAGGTTGGAGAGCGGCATGAACCCGTACTCGCTCGGCAGCGGTGCGCCCGCCGCGAGATGCATCACCACGTCCTTGCCGAGCGAGCGGAGAGTGAGTGTCGCTGCGAGAAGCGAGCCGAGTGCGTCCCCGTCCGGGTTCTCGTGCGTGACGACGAGGAAGCGGTCGTGCTCCCTCAGCGCGTTCGCTATCGCCTGCAGGTCACTCGGCTCTGTCATGGAGGCTGTCGCCGGGGTCATCGGTGTCGTCCGGCGCGAGCTCGTCGATGAGCTGGCTCATACGCACGCCACGCTCGACGGAGGGATCGTACTCGAAGGTCAGTTGCGGGGTTCGCTTCAGTCTCAACTCGCGCGCGAGACGGAATTGGAGCGGGCCGTGCGCCGCCTCGAGCCCCGCCAGCGTCGCCTTGCGCTTGCGACCGGAGCCGAGGACGCTGACGTAGACGGTCGCATGCCGCAGGTCGGACGCGGTGTCCACCCCGGTCACGGTGACGAGCCCGATCCGCGGGTCTTTCAGTTCGGGGAGGGCCTCGGCGAGCACCTGCCGGACCGACTCGTTCACGCGCCGCATGCGCTCACTCATGTCTTCTATTCAAGCGGTTGCGCCTGTCGGCGCGGTCGGCAGCCGCGGTCTGTCCTCACAAAGAACCGCCAAACCCCCACCCAGGGTGGGGCCGCATTCCCTCCGCCCTCGTTGTGGACGGTACCGCCGATGTCGTGACCGGAGGCTCGCCTGGCGGCGCCGGTTTCGCACCAACTTCGTGTCGGCTTCGAACGTCCCGCCCGCTCAGCGCACGATCGCTGGATGGAGCACGAACACGACCCTAGTCCTCGGGATCGACGAGGAAACGATCGACGAGCGCGACCTCCCACTCCTGGCCGCGCAGCCAGCGCTCAGCCTCGTCGAGCAGACGCTCGGCCTCCCCGTGCTCGCGCGCGACGCACGCCGCGGTGATGCGCGCCCGCTGCCAGACGTCGTGATGGTCGACCTCGGCGACGGAGGCGCCGACCCGGCGTTCGAGCTGCGCCTTCGCGGAGCGGAGGAAGTGGCGTTTCTCCTTCAGCGAGTGCGCCTCGGGGAAGTGGAGCTCGCACGTGAGGATCCCGACCCAGCCGCTCGCCATCAGGAGATTCTCGCCTTTCGGGCCTTAGAGCTCCTAACACAATCAAGCACGGGCCGCCTGGCCGCGCTAGGCGGCCCGCTGCCGCGTCCTCGGGAGCGCGAATAACGCTGCTATTCGCGCTCCCTGCGTCCTTGCATCGCACTCGCCCATCACGCCCAGTCAGCGCGTGGTCATTCCGTTAGGGGCTCTTTAGAACTCATCTCAAAATGAAGCACGGGCCGTCTGACCGCGCTGGCCGGCGCGATGCGTCGTCCTCGGTCGCGCCAATAGCGCTGCTATGGGCGCTCCCTGCGTCCTAGCCTCGCACTCGGCCATCACGCCCAGCCGGCGCGTGGTCATTCCGAGACGAGTTCGTAGCCGCGCGCTCTCCGGCTACGGAGTTCCGCCAACAGCGAGCGAGTGCGCAGCACTCGCGAGCTACGACTCGTCGAGCGACGTGCGCTCGACCTCGCGCGTCTCGAAGACCTCGAGGACGTCGCCTTCCTTCACGTCGTTGAAGCCGTCGAGGCGGATGCCGCACTCGAATCCCTCGGCCACCTCGCGAACGTCGTCCTTGAACCGCTTCAGGTCCGCGACCGTTGTCGTGTAGATCACGGCGCCGTCGCGGATGACGCGGACGTTCGAGTTCCGGCGGACGACGCCGTCCGTGACCATGCAGCCGGCGATCGTGCCGAGGCGCGAGACCTTGAAGATCGCGCGCACCTCGACCTCGCCGATCGTCTCCTCCGTCTTGACGGCGGAGAGCTTGCCGACGAGCGCCTGCTCGATCTCCTCCGTCAGCTTGTAGATGACGTCGTACGTCCGGATCTCGACGCCCTCGCGTGACGCGAGCTCGCGTGCCTCGGCGTTCGGGCGGACGTTGAAGCCGACGATGAGAGCATCGCTCGCGGAGGCGAGCATGATGTCGTTCTGGGTGATCGCGCCGACGCCGGAGGCGATGACGTTGAGGCGCACCTCCGAGTGCTCGAATTTCGCGAGCTCGGAGACGACGGCCTCGACCGAGCCGACGACGTCGCCGCGCACGATGAGGTTGAGGTCGGAGACCTCGCCGGCCTGCAGGGCGTCGAAGAGGCCTTCGAGCGAGACGCTGACGGGGCGCGCCGACGCGAGCTGCTCGCGGCGGAGCCGTTCGCCGCGGCGGTTCGCGATGTCGCGCGCCTCGCGGTCGTTCGTGACGACCCGCGCGAACTCGCCCGCCCCCGGCGGCTTGTCGAAACCGAGAACCTCGATCGGATCGCCCGGGCCGGCGCTGTCCTTCTTCTCGCCCTTGTAGTCGAAGAGCGCCTTCACGCGGCCGTACGCGTCGCCGGCGACGATCGCGTCGCCGACCCTGAGGGTGCCGCGCTGGACGAGCACCGTCGCGACCGGGCCGCGGCCGACGTCGAGCCGCGACTCGATGATCGGGCCGGACGCCTCCGTGTTGGGGTTCGCGCGCAGTCCCTCGAGCTCGAGATCCGCGACAAGGAGAACCTTCTCGAGGAGCTCGTCGAGGTTCGTCTGCGCCTTGGCGGAAACTTCCGCGAACTGGACGTCGCCGCCCCAGTCCTCCGGGTTGAGGCCCTCCTGTGCAAGCTCGCCTTTGACCCGGTCGATGTTCGCGTCGGGGAGGTCGATCTTGTTGACCGCGACGACGATCGGCACCTCGGCGGCGCGCGCGTGGGCGATCGACTCCTTCGTCTGCGGCATGACTCCGTCGTCGGCGGCGACGACGAGGACGGCGATGTCGGTGACCTTCGCACCGCGGGCGCGCATGGCGGTGAACGCCTCGTGGCCCGGCGTGTCGAGGAACGTGATCTTGCGGCCGTCGACGTCGACCTGGTACGCGCCGATGTGCTGCGTGATGCCGCCTGCTTCCGTGGCGACGACGCGCGCATCGCGGATCGCGTCGAGGAGGGTCGTCTTGCCGTGGTCGACGTGGCCCATGATCGTGACGACCGGCGGGCGTGCCTGGAGCGACTCCTCCGCGTCGTCGAATGCCTCCGGCTCCTCCTCCTCGTCGGCGGCGTGCTTGATCGTCACCTCGCGCTTGAGCTCGGCGGCGATGAGCTCGACCTCCTCGTCGCTCAGCGACTGGGTCGCCGTGCGCATCTGGCCGAGACCCATGAGGATCTTGATGAGCTCCGGCATCGAGACGCCGAGCGCCTGCGAGAAATCGCGGACGCTGACGCCGGACTCGACGGAGACGGGGCCGGTCGGCGGCGCCGCCGGAGCGCGCGGCTCGCGGCGCGCGCCGTCCTGGCGAGCCTGGCGCTGCTCGCGCGCGGACGGACGCTGTGCGCCCTGGTCGATGACGACGCGCCGGCGCCGTCCGGCAGCGCCGCCGCCGCCACGCGGGCGGAGCGGACGATTCGGTCTATTGCCTCCGTTTGCCATATGAAGTGTGGTCTTCTCCTAAGTCAATCGCTGGGCGATGCCGGCTTCGCCGGTATCGCTTCCTGCATCAGTGTAAAGACGCTTTAGAGCGGGGTCGATTCGGACGGGCTGTTTCAGGACAAGCGCGAACTGCCGCCGCGTCACCGCCTGCTCGAAGCACGCGATGTCGCGGCACGTGTAGGCGCCGCGGCCCGGCTCGTTGCGCCCGGCGACGAGATCGCCTTCGCGGGCGGCGAACCGGAGGAGCTCCCGCTGCGGAGCGCGCCTGCCGCAGCCGGCGCACGTCCGCAGCGGCTCGGATCCTACGACTGTTCCTCGGCGTCGGTCGGCTCGACCGGGATGCCGGCGGGAACCTCCTCGGGCTCCGCGCCGATCTCGACCTCCGCATCCTCGTCCTCGACCTCGGGCTCCTCCGGAGGGGGTCCGCCCACATAGTCAGAGCCGCTTCCCTCGAGCTCCTGGTGCGCCGGGACGCCGCAGAAGCGGGAGCCGGGCAGCGCGGCGTTCGGGCAGCGCTTGCCGTTCGTGAGGATCGCGGCGCAGCGGCCGGAGTAATCCTCCCCGCTCTCGCCGTCGCCGCCGCCGTAGGCCGCGTCGGCCTCCGCCTGCGCGAACTCGGTGTCGCTCTGGATGTCGACCTTCCAGCCCGTCAGGCGCGCGGCAAGCCGGGCGTTCATGCCCTCCTTGCCGATCGCGAGCGCGAGCTGGTCGTCGGGGACGACGACGGTCGCCTCGCGCGCCTCGTCGTCGAGATAGACCTCGCGGACGCGGGCCGGGGACAGCGCCTTCGCGACGAAGCGCGCCGGCTCAGGGTTCCACGGAATGATGTCGATCTTCTCGCCGCGGAGCTCGGAGACGACCATGCGCACGCGGGAGCCGCGCGGCCCGACGCACGCGCCGACCGGGTCGACGCCCTGGGCGTGCGACTCGACCGCGATCTTCGAGCGGTAGCCCGGCTCGCGGGCGACGCCGCGGATGTCGACGAGACCGTCGGCGATCTCCGGCACCTCGAGCTCGAACAGCGTCTTGATCAGCTCGGGATCGCGGCGGGAGAGGATCACCTGCGGCCCCTTCGTCCCGCTTCGCACCTCGGTGATGACGGCCTTGATCCGCGAGCCCTGCTCGTAACGCTCGCCGTCGACCTGCTCGGAGCGCGGCAGCAGCGCCTCAACCTTGCCGAGGTCGACGAGGACGTTGTTGCGGTCGCCGGCCTGCTGGACGATGCCCGTCACGACCTCGCTGACGCGGTCGATGTACTCGTCGTACATCATCCGGCGCTCTTCCTCGCGGATGCGCTGCAGGATGACCTGCTTCGCGGTCTGCGCGGCGATGCGGCCGAAGCCCTCCGGCGTCACGTCCTCGCGCTTCACGTCGTTCTCGGGGACTTCCGACCAGTCGATGTCGAGGTCGTCGTCGGAGATGAGCGTGTGCTGGCGCTCGCCGGTCTCCTCCTCGAGCCGCTCGAGCTCCTCGAGCTTCCGCTCGCGCGCGTCGTCGATGAGCCGCTCCTCGACATCGGCGGGGAGCTCGACGGAGAAGACGCGGAACTCGCCGTCGTCGTGCATCTCGACGGTCGCGTGGCGTGCCGCGCCCGGCGTCTTCTTGTACGCCGCGAGGAGCGCGTCCTCGAGGGCTGCGACGAGCGCGCCCTCCTCGATTCCCTTGTCGCGCTCGATCTCGCGAACGGCGTCGATGATCTCCTGGCTCATGACACGCTCCCATTCAGATTGATGTCCCCGATCAGGTTGGCCCGCACGATCTCCTGGTACGGGATGTGAGTCTCCTTGCCGTCCGGCCCTGCGACGGTGACGCTGTTCTCTCCGGCGGCGACGATCTCGCCCTTCAGCTTCTTGCCCGCGGTGCGCACTCTCACGCGGCTCCCGATGGCGGCGGCGAAGTGCTCGTGCGTGCGCAGCGGCCGGTCGAGCCCCGGCGAGGAGACCTCGACGGAGTACTCGCGGAGGTATTCGCGGAGGGCGTCGGTGACGCGCTCGCAGAGCGCATGGTCGACGCCGGCGGGATGGTCGACGTAGACGCAGAAGCGCGACGGCGAGAGGAGCTCGACCGCGAGGACGTCGACGCCGGGGACGTCGTGCTCGACACGCGGGACGATCTGGTTTGTCAACTCTCGCTCTTTCTCGAGTGTCGTGGGCATCCGGGCTCCTCACAAGCTGTGCCGTCACAAAAAATGGGCCCGCAGGCCCATTTCAGTAACGCCGAAATGTGGTGCAACGAGTGTAGCAGCGGCCCTACTGCGGAACGGTCGAAGCGTGACGCGCTCCTCAGGCGTCGAGCACGACCGTCACCGGCCCGTCGTTGACGAGCTCGAGCTCCATCTTCGCGCCGAAGACGCCGGTCTCGACCGGGACGCCGAGGGCACGGAGCTCTGCGCAGAATCGCTCGTACACCGGCTCGGCCTCCTCCGGCGGCGCGGCTTCGCCGAAGCTCGGGCGGTTGCCCTTCGCGGTGTCGGCGATGAGCGTGAACTGCGAGACGACGAGCACTCCGCCGGCCACGTCGAGGACGGAACGGTCGAACCTGCCCGCCTCGTCGGAGAAGACACGGAGCCGCGCGACCTTCCCGGCGAGCCGCACCGCTTCGTCCTCCCCGTCCCCACGGGCGACGCCGAGGAGGACGCACAGGCCCGCGCCGACCTCGCCGCCCGGCGTGACGCGCGCCCGCGCGACCCGCTGCACCACCGCCTTCACGGTCTACTCGAGGTCGATGATTCGCGCCCGATAGTGCTTCCACCCCGGCCTGAGGGAGCTCGCGAGCTTGTAGTGACCGTTCGCCTCTGCGTGCTTGCCCTGCTTCTCGAGGCAGCGGCCGAGCGCATAGTGGGCGTAGTCGTTGACGGGCGAGAGCTCGAGCACGGTGCGGAACTCGACCGCCGCCTCCTCCCAGCGGCGGATCCGGAAGTACGCGATCCCGAGCGCCTCGCGGATCGAGGCCTTGTCGGGCTCGCGCCGCTTCGCCTTCTCGAGCGCAACGGTCGCCTGGGCGGCCATCCCCGACCGGAGATGCGTCCTTCCTCGCTGGAAAAGGCTGTACGTCGACTCGCTCACGGTGCCGTGCTACCCAGAGAAGCAGAACCGTCAACTGCCCACCGGACGCGGGCGAGTGACCGCAGGGAGAGGAGGCCGCGCAGCCGCTCTCGCCGCGTGAGGAGGCGCCGGCAGGACGCGAGGAGGGGACGGGACTCGCGCCGGGCGACGCGCGCGGCGGCGGTCGCAGCCTCGGGCCGCCCGAAGCGCGCGGCGGTCGTCGCGGCGACGAATTCGTCGACGTCTGCCCCGAGTCGGCGCTGCGCGAGCTCGCCGAGCTCGCGGACGGTCGCGCTCGGCGGCGAGTCGAATCCCTGGTCGAGCAGGAAGCTCGCCAGCTCGTCGCGGCACGCGGCCGCGATCCTCCGCGGGTCGCGGGCGAGCCTCCGCACGCGACGGCGGACCTCCTTGGCCAACGCGATCCCCCCGACAACGCCGACCACGAGGAGCAGGACGACGAGCGCGTACGGGAAGCCGCCGGTGCCGCTACGCGCGACGGGCGCTCCACCGCTCTGTGGACCGCGGCCGAAGTGGACCCGACCGCTGCCGGCACGCCCGGATCGTGGCGTGCTGGAGTGGTCGCCGGCCCCGGCGGTCGACCCTCCCCCGCCGCGACCGCTCCTGCGAGCGTAGGGAGCAACGAGCGGCGCGCGACTCGAGCCGCGCGTCGCCGGCGTCGGGTCGAACGGGAGCCACCCGTATCCCTTGAACCACACCTCGACCCAGGCGTGCGCGTCGTGGTCGGTGAACGTCCACGAGTCCCCGTTGAAGGTCGGGCCGGCGAAGCCGACTGCCACGCGGGCCGGGACTCCGACGTACCGGAGCATGAGCGCCATCGCGCCGGCGAAGTACTGGCAGTACCCATTGCGCGTCGTGGTGGCAAAGCCGACGAGCGGAGGCGCAACGACGCGCGGGTGGTTCGAGTACGTGAAGCCGCCGGTGACGAGGAACCAACGCTCGAGGTCGGCGACGGCCGCGTACGGCGTCCGCGCTCCGCGCGTGACGCGATCGGCAAGACGCGCGAGGCGGACGTAGGCCGAGAGGTCGAAGGTCAGCGCGAGCGAGCGCGCGACTTCCGCTTCGCGCCCGGGGACGCCGAACGTGGGCACGCGGATTCCGTCGTTGACGTCGAGCATCCCGCCGTGGAGCAGCTCCGCCGGGTAGCGGGCCGGCGAGCGAGAGAGCGCCTGGGCGGTCGGGCTCGGGCTGTAGCTCCAGGCGGTGTACTGGAACCCGCGGCCGAACCCGGTCGGGACCTCCGCGAAGCCGCGCTCGGGCTCGACGAGCGACGTGCCCGCGGCGAAGCGGACCGGGACGGCGCTGCCGAGGAGACGCGTGTCCGTCAGGCCCTCGACGGTCACGACCTCTTTCGTCTCGTTGGCAGGACGGAACGCGGCGGCGGGCTCGAGGGCGTCGGCCGGCCGCGGCGGGCCCTCGATCCACCTCCCGTCGACGAAGTCGTCGAGCACGGCTGCGCGGAGATAGGCCGGCTCGACGCTCGAGCTGACCTCGAGCATGGTCGTCTTGACCTTCGGCCACGTGAGTCCCTGGTAGCGCGCATCCCAGACGAAGCTGACGCTCTTTCCCGCGCCGCCGCCGGCGAGATTCCAGCTCTGCCAGTTGAGGACCGGTCGGCTCGAGGCCGTTGCGGTGCCGGCGACGATCCCACCGAGCACGAGAGCGAGCGCGGACGGCACGGCATAGCCGGAGATCCTCCGCGAGCCGGCCACGGTGAGCACGACGAGAGCGGCCCCGAGGATCGCCGCTCCCAGGGCCGTTCCCCGCGCCGGGACGATCAGCGTCGCCGGCCAGCCTGCGCCCGCGAGCAGGAACACGGCGGCGGCGACCGGCTTCCGAGCGGCCGCGCAGAGACCGACGGCGAGCGTGAAGGCGAAGACCGCGAGGAGAACGACTTCCGCCATGTCCACGTGCAGGCGGGGATCGAACGGCAGGTGCGTCGAGTAGAAGTCGAGGAAGCCGCTGTCGAAGTGCGCCCACACTCCGCGGCCGCCTCCGACGGGATGGAACGGGAGCCAGACGCCGAACGCGAGCCGGACCGCGACGACGGCGGCGACGACACTGCCGGCGGCGCGGATTCGCCGGCCCGGGAGCACGGCTGCGGCAACGGCGAGCACGACGAGCGCCCCGGCGCGCGCCGGAGCCGCGAGCGGCTGCTCGGAACTCAGCCACATGACGGCGATCACGGCGCCGGCGACGCCCGCGGCGAGGATCGTCCTACGCAAGCGCGGCCCCCGCTCGCGCCGCGGCCGAGATGCCGCGGAGCGCTTCCCGGAGGTCGTCGCCATGCCGGACGACCGCAATCGGGACGCCCACCGCCCGGAGCTGGAGCAGCTCCGCGTGCGGGGTCGACGGCCGCCCGGCAAAAGTCGGAGCGTCGACGTGGACGACGGCGACGGGCCGGTGTGAGAGAGCGCGCGCGAGCAGGGGACGCACGAGCCCCGGCTCGAGGCGCGACGTCACCACGACGAGCTCGAGCGAGCGAGCAGCCGGGCCGTCCCCAGAGTCGAGCAGCGCCGCCGCGGGCGTCCGCGCGTCGGGCACCGCTCCCGCGAGCACGCCGAGCGCGCGCTCCCACTCCGGGCCGTCGGCCGTCACCGACTGCACCTCGCGCTCACGTGTGTTGAGGACGAGCACGGCCGAGCGCCCGCCGCGAACGTGCGCGCGCAGGATCGAGCCGGCGGCGCGGACGGCGGCGTCGAAGGACGAGTCGGGCGCGGCGCCTGCGACGCCGGCGGGGTCACCATCGAGCAGGACGGCGACCTCGTCGCGCGGCGAGTCCTCGAACTCCTTCACCATGAGCGTCCCCGTGCGCGCAGTCGACGGCCAGTGCACGCGGCGGAGCGACTCTCCCGGCACGTGATGGCGAACCGTGTGGAACTCGAGGCCGGTCGGCCTGCGGAGGAGTAGGCGCCGCCCGTCGGCGAGGGTTGCACCGACCTCGGAGAAGAGCTCGTCGAGCTCGACGAGCCGGGGATGGACGACGAGCACTTCTCGCGCGTCGACGTGGAGCGACGTCTCGGCGAGCTGCCACGGGTCGGAGACGGCGACGCGCAGCGGCTCGAAGACGTGACGCCCGCGCGCGACGTTCCTCAGCGTGTACGAGCCGACGTAGACGCCACCCTTCCGGCGCAGCTCGACGATCTGCTCTCCGAGCCGGCCGATCGTCTCGTGGGCGACCGCAGACGGGAGCGGAATCCGGGAGCCGGGGTCGACGCGCAGATCGACGCCCACGTCTCCTCCCTCGACGACCGCGTGCCCCACCCAGCGACGGCTCACGGCAAGGCGCTGGCGCGAGAGGCGCACCCAGGCGACCGCGACGGGGACGGCGAGCACGAGGCCGGCGGAGACCGGGAAGAGCGCCCGCGAGCCGAACAGCCACGCGACGATCCAGGCCGCGAGGCCGATCGCGAGAACGGCTCCGCCTCGCCTCGTCACTAGACGGGCACAGGCGTGCGCGAGAGAGCGTCCGCGACGAGCTCGGCGGCGCCGAGCCCCGCCGACCGCGCCTCGGGGGCGAGGATGAGACGGTGCGCGAGCACCGGGGCGGCGACCGCCTTGACGTCGTCGGGCGAGACGAAGTCGCGACCCTCCGCGAGCGCCAGTGCCTTCGCGATCCGCAGCAGAGCGATCCCGGCACGAGGGCTCGCGCCGAGATAGAGGCGCGGGTCGGCGCGTGTGGTGCGAAGGACGGCGACGACGTACCGGCCGAGGCTCTCCTCGACGTACACAGCGCGCGCCGCCGCCGCCAGCCGGAGGACGTCGGCCGCGCTCGCAACGCTCGCGAGCGTCCCGAGAGGCGGCTCGCCGGTCTGCTCTCCCAGCATCTTCGCCTCCTCCGCGAGCGGCGGGTAGCCGAGCGACAGCTTGAGCGAGAAGCGGTCGAGTTGCGCCTCAGGCAGCGGGTACGTCCCCTCGTACTCGATCGGGTTCTGGGTCGCCATGACCATGAACGGGGCCTCGAGCGGGTGCGTGACGCCGTCGACCGTGACCTGCCGCTCCTCCATGCACTCGAGCAGCGCGGCCTGCGTCTTCGGGGACGCGCGGTTGACCTCGTCGACGAGGAGGAGGTTGGTGAAGACGGGGCCGCGCCGGAACTCGAACTCGTTGCGCTGCTGGTTGAAGACGTTGACTCCGGTGACATCGGACGGGAGCAGGTCCGGCGTGAACTGCAGGCGGGAGAAGCGGCAGTCGAGCGAGCGGGCCAGCGCCTTCGCGAGCATCGTCTTCCCGACGCCGGGAAAGTCTTCGACGATCAGGTGTCCCTCGGCGACAAGGCAGAGAACGACGAGGCGCAGGGACTCTTCCGGCGCGTGCACGACCCGGCCGAGATTCGCGATGATCGTCTCGAGGACGTCCGCGGGGGCCCAGTCGACAGGATCGCCTAGCGCTCGCTCAGCCATGCGTCTATGAGTTTCTCCACTTCGTCGAGGACGAAAGCTGCGATCTCGCTCTTCGGTGCCCTCGGGACGACGCGGTCGCCGGCCGCGGAGACGAGGGTCACGGCGTTGTCCGGGGCGTCGAAGCCGACTCCGGGCTGCGAGACGTCGTTGAAGACGAAGAGGTCGGCGCCCTTGCGCTCGAGCTTCGCGCGCGCGCGGTCGAGGCCGTTCTCCCCCGTCTCCGCGGCGAACCCGACGATCACCTGGCCGTCGCGGCGGGTCGCGCCGAGCGCGGCGAGGACGTCGGTCGTCGGCTCGAGCTCGAGCGTCCATGTCTCCGTGTCCTTCGGACGCTTCGCCGCCAGCGCGGCGGCGGGACGGTAGTCGGCGACGGCGGCGGCCATGACGATGACGTCGGCCTCGGCCGCGCGGGCAAGCGCTTCGCGCTCGAGGTCTGCGGCGGTCGGGGTCTCCACGACGTCGACGCCGTCGGGCGCGGGCACGACGAGGTTCGCGGCGAGCAGCGTGACGTCAGCGCCGCGTCGGCGCGCCTCCGCGGCAAGGGCGACTCCCATCCGTCCGGACGACCGGTTGCCGACGTAGCGGACGGCATCGACCGGCTCGCGCGTGCCGCCGGCCGAGATGAGCACTGTCCGACCGTGTAACGGACTCGTAGTTGCGGAGAGAGCGGCGAACGTCGCGCGGAAGATCTCCTCCGGCTCCGCCATCCGCCCCACGCCGAGCTCGCCCTCCGCCGTGTCTCCCTCGTCGGGACCGACGAACGCGACGCCCCGAGTGCGCAGCGTCTCTGCGTTCGCGCGCGTGGCCGCGTGTGCCCACATGCGTGGGTTCATCGCGGGCGCGACGAGCACGGGGCCGCGGTGCGCGAGCGCCGCCTCGGTGAGGAGGTTGTCCGCGATGCCGTGGGCGAGCTTGGCGAGCGTGTTCGCCGTGCACGGCGCGACGATGAGGATGTCGGCGCGCGTGAGATGGAGATAGACGTCGTCGGCGGCCGGGCGCCGCGCCAGTGCGCGGAACGTCTCCGCCGTGACGAAGCGCTCGGCGCCGGGCGTCACGAGCGGCACGACGTCGTGCCCGTCCTTGACGAACAGCCGGCAGAGCTCGCACGCCTTGTAGGCGGCGATCCCACCCGTCACTCCCAAGAGGACGCGGGCCATCGGAAAAGGATGCCTACTTTGGGTAGGTGTACTTGAGCATGCCCTGCGAGATCTCCTCGAAGGACATGGTCAGATAGTTCTTCGAGCGGCTCTCGACGAGGGGCGGCAGGTTGTCGCCGAAGGTGCCTTCGCCGAGCTGGTGGTGGTAGTTGTTGATCTGCCGGGCGCGCTTCGCGGCCACGATCACGAGCGCGTAGCGCGAGTCCACTTGATCCAGCAGGTCATCTACACGGGGCTCGATCATCGTCCGGGCATGGTAGCTGCCGGAGGGGAAGGCCCGGTGGGCCGGTACTCGCCGCTCAGCGCGTCGCCGGCGGCACAGTCACTGGCTCGCCGGGCCTTCCCACAACGAGGCCCGCGACGAGTTTCGTCAGCACGTCGACCGCGTGGTGGAGCTCGTCGTTCTCGATCACGTGGTCGAACTCGTCGGCCTGCTCGAGCTGCCGGCGCGCGAGCTCGATCCGTTCCCCGATCTCGCCGGTGCTCTCCGTCGCGCGCTCGCGCAGTCGGCGCTCGAGCTCGTCGACGCTGGCGGAGATGAAGATCGTGACGGCGCCCGGCACCTCGTGCTTCACCCGGAGAGCCCCTTCGGTCTCGAGCTCGAGGAGCGGCACGCGGCCCTTCGCCGTGATCCGGTCGAGCTCCGACCGGAGCGTCCCGTACCGGCGCCCCGAGACGTACTCGACCCACTCGAGGAACTCGCCGGCCGCCACGCGCTGCGAGAAGTCCTCCTCCGAGAGGAACCAGTACTCGCGGCCGTCCTCCTCCCCGCGCCGGCGCGCGCGCGTCGTCGCGGAGACCGTCGCCTCGATCGCGGGAACGCGCGCGACGAGCTCCCTGATCAGCGTTCCCTTCCCGGCGCCCGACGGGCCTGTTACGACGAGAACCCTGGGACTCGCCCTACTCAACGGTTGAAGAGCCCGATCAGCTCCGCGCGCTGCCGCTCGGACAGGCCGCCGACGGTCTTCGAGGGACTGATCTTGCAGACGTTGAGGAAGCGGCCGGCCTTGACACGCCCGAACTTCGGCACCGCCATGAGGATGTCGATGACCTTCGCGGTCTCGACGTACTCGGGAGGGTTGCCGAGGATCGTCTCGATCTTGACCTTCCCGTCCTTGAGGTCCTTCTTGAGCTTCGCCCGTTTGACGCGGACGTCGTTCGCCCGCTTGAGGGCGTCCATCCGCTGGTCGAGGGAACGGGCCGGGGCGTGGGCCTGCGTCTTGGTCGGACTCATGGGCCGGGCGAGCATACCAACCTCCCGGCTCGCATCAAGCAGTGACTTTTTCCTCCGTTTCCGGGCTTTTTGCCAGGCCCAGTGCGTCGTCGGGAGAAGCAACGCAGGCTTCGGCGCACGCAGCGGCGAGCTCGGCTCGGACCCGGGCGGGTGCGTCCGGGTCGGAGAAGAGCACCGTGCCGAGGGCGACATCGGTCGCTCCGCACGCGAGAAACTCGAGCACGTCACGCCCGGTCGTGACCCCTCCCATGCCGACGATCGGCAGCGCCGTCGCGTCGGCGCATGCTCGGACGGCGTGGAGAGCAACCGGTTTGAGGGCCGGTCCGGAGTAGCCGCCGCTGCCGCGGGCGAGTGCCGGGCGGAGGTTACGGTCGAGCGCGACGGCGCGCAGCGTGTTGATGAGCGAGAGCCCGTTTGCGCCGGCGGCGGCCACCGCGCGGGCGACCTCGGCGACGTCGGGATGTGCGGCGGAGAGCTTCGCGTACAGCGGCAACTCGGTGGCGGCGCGGCACGCAGCGACGATCTCGGCGGCCGAGTCGGCGGCCTCGTCGACGTTCGGGCACGAGAGGTTGAGCTCGATCGCCTCGATGTCTTCGAGCCGCGCGCACGTCTCCGCGTAGTCCGCGGCGCAGAAGCCGCCGACGCTCACCCAGACGGGAACGCCGAGCTCACGCAGGCGCGGAAGGTTGTCGCCGAGGAAGCGCTCACGCCCGGGATTCGCGAGCCCGATGGCATTGAGCATCCCGTGCGCGGTCTCGGCGATGCGCGGCGGCGCGTTCCCCTCCCGCGGCAGCGGCGTGACGGTCTTCGTCACGAACCCGTCGAGCGCGCGCACGACGTCCGGCGCGGTCAGCGCGTCGAGACAGCCCGAGGCGTTAAGCAGCCTCATGCAATCGGCTCCATCGCTTGTGACAACTTGTCACAAGCCGGTTTCGCGCGAGGTGCGGCCAGGACCGGCCCTTCGACGCAGAGTCGTTTGAGAGCCCCGTCGATCTCGACGACACAGCCGTAGCAAGCGCCGTAGCCGCACGCCATCGGCGCTTCCCACGCGAGCTGCGCCCCCCCATATGGCCGGGAGGCGGCGGCTTTGCCGCCGTCGCTTCCAGCCCCAGCACAGAGCGCAGCTACCGCGTGCAGCATCGGTTCCGGCCCGCACGCAAGAACGTCCCAACCTTCCAAGTGACAACTTGTCACAAGCGTTGGGTCGACCACGACCTCGGTCTGCGGCGGGAGGATCGACGCCGCTTCGGCGTGAGCTTCGCTGCGGAAGCCGGCGACGATGCGCGGCTCGCCGCCCAGCTGCTCCGCGAGGTACGGGAGCGGCGCGATGCCGATGCCGCCGCCGACGAGCAGCGGCCGCTCGACGTCGAGGCGGTAACCGTTGCCGAGCGGCCCGAAGACGGCGATCTCGTCTCCTGCCTCGAGCGCGGCGATCGCCTCCGTGCCCGGCCCGACGACGTCGACGAGGAACGCGAGCTCGCCGGGCGGTGCGAGGCAGACGGAGAACGGACGCGGCAGCAGCCGACCGGGAGCCTCGAGCATGAAGAACTGCCCCGGCACGCCCGGCTCGAGGCCGTTCCGCTCGACGCGAACGAGCGTGTAGAGGCCGACGCGCTCGGAGCCGGTGACCCGGCAGCTACGCCGAACGGCGTTCAACGTCGATCCGCTCCTGAAGCGAGACGGCCTGCTCGGCGCGCGCGGTCGCGATCGCATGCACTGCGGCGGCAGCACCGGAGAGGGTCGTGATGCACGGGACGCGCTGCACCATCGACGCCTCCCGGATCGCGTACCCGTCAGAGCGGGCGTCGCGTCCTTCCGGCGTGTTGATCACGAGATCGCAGCGGCCGCGGCGGATGAGATCGACGACGGTCGGCTCGCCCTCGGCCGCCTCGCTGAGCTTGCGGACGGCCTCCACCTCGATGCCGGCGGCCGCGAGCGTCGCCGCTGTTCCCTCCGTCGCGTAGAGCGCGAACCCGAGTCCCGCGAGCGTCGCGGCGATCGGCACCGCGGACGTCTTGTCCGACTCGCGCACGGAGATGAAGACGGAACCCGAGCGCGGCAGTCTCCGACCCGCGGCGCGCTCCGCCTTGTCGAGCGCGGTCGAGAGGTCGGCGGCGCTCGCCATCACCTCGCCGGTCGAGCGCATCTCCGGCCCGAGCACGGGATCGCTGCCGGGGAAACGCGCGAACGGGAGGACCGCAGCCTTCACGCTCCACTGCCGCGGCGGCCGCTCCTGCGGCAGCCCGAGGTCGGCGATGCTCGCACCGAGGGCGAGCCGGCACGCGGCCTTCACGAGCTCGACGCCGGTCGCCTTGCTCACGAACGGCACCGTCCGCGACGCGCGCGGGTTCGCCTCGAGGACGTGGACGTCGCCGTCGCCGGTCACCGCGAGCTGGACGTTGAGGAGGCCGACGACGCCGAGCGCGCGGCCGAGGATCTTCACGACGCGCGACACCTCCTGCGACTGCCCGAAGCTCAGGCTCGGCGCCGGGAGGATGCACGACGAATCGCCGGAGTGGACACCCGCCTCCTCGATGTGCTGCATGACCGCGGCGACGTACGTGTCCGAGCCGTCGCAGAGCGCGTCGACGTCGACCTCGATCGCGTGCTCGACGAAGCGGTCGACGAGGATGCGTTCAAACGGCGGCATCTCGCGCACGTCGTCGGCGTCGTAACA
Organism: Gaiellaceae bacterium; assembly: GCA_035532455.1. Classification (GTDB taxonomy): domain Bacteria; phylum Actinomycetota; class Thermoleophilia; order Gaiellales; family Gaiellaceae; genus Palsa-739. The sequence goes on from DATKRA010000048.1 coordinate 18,325, forward strand.
GACGCGCATCGCGCGACCGCCGAGGACATACGAGGGACGGACGAGCACCGGGTAGCCGATGCGCTCGGCTATCTCGACGGCCTCGTCCGGCGTCGCCGCGATCCCCCACTCCGGCGACCGGAGACCGTGCGCCTTGAGGAGACCGGCGAAACGCTCCCGGTCCTCCGCGAGGTCGACGGCGTCGAAGGGCGTGCCGAGGATCTTCCAGCCGGCGTCCTCGATCACGCGGGCGAGCTTGAGCGGCGTCTGGCCGCCGAACTGGATGACGACGCCGACCGGCTTCTCGCGCTCGCAGATAGCGAGCACCGACTCGGCGTCGAGCGGCTCGAAGTAGAGCCGATCGGACGTGTCGTAGTCGGTGGACACGGTCTCGGGGTTGCAGTTGACCATGACCGCCTCGTAGCCGAGCTCGCGGTACGTCGTGACGGCGTGGACGCAGCAGTAGTCGAACTCGATCCCCTGCCCGATCCGGTTCGGACCCGAGCCGAGGATGACGACCCGCGGCTTCGCGCCGGACGGAGGAGCCTCGTCGGCCTCGCCCCACGTCGAGTAGTAGTAGTTCGAGGCCGCCTCGACCTCGCCCGCGCAGGAGTCGACACGGCGGAATGCGGGACGGACGCCGCAGTCGCGCCGGCGCGCGCGTACCGCCACCTCGGTCGCCCGCGCTGCGCTAGCGATCTGCGCGTCCGAAAGCCCGAGCCGCTTGAGCCGGAGGAAGTCGTCCGCGACGAGCGACTCGACGTCGCCGACCGATGCGAGGCCGGCGAAGATCCGCTCGAACTCGCGCTGGAAGAACGGGTGGACGTCCTCGGGCACGTCGGCGAGCGTCTGCCACGGCGTCGCCGCGCCCGCGTCGAGCTCCCGCGAGCGGAACGCCTTGAGGTACGCCTCGGCGAACGTCCGGCCGATCCCCATCGTCTCGCCAACCGACTTCATTTGCGTGCCCAGCGTCCGATCCGCGCCCGGGAACTTCTCGAACGCGAAGCGGGGGAACTTGACGACGACGTAGTCGAGCGTCGGCTCGAAGCTCGCGGGCGTCGTCCCCGTCAGGTCGTTCGGGATCTCGTCGAGCGTGTAGCCGACGGCGAGCCGCGCCGCGACCTTCGCGATCGGGTAGCCGGTCGCCTTCGACGCGAGCGCCGACGAGCGCGAGACGCGCGGGTTCATCTCGATGACGCGCACCTCGCCCGTCTCGCGGCTGCGCGCGAACTGGATGTTCGAGCCGCCGGTGTCTACGCCGACCGCGCGGATGATCGCGATCGCCGCGTCGCGGAGCTCCTGGTACGCCTCGTCGGGCAGCGTCATCTGCGGCGCGACCGTGACGGAGTCGCCCGTGTGGACGCCCATCGGGTCGAGGTTCTCGATCGAGCAGACGATGACGACGTTGTCGAGCCGGTCGCGGACGACCTCGAGCTCGAACTCGTCCCAGCCGCGCACCGACTCCTCGACGAGCACCTGCCCGATCGGCGACTCGGAGAGACCGCGCTCGACCTGCTTCCGCAGCTCCTCCGCCGTGTACGCGAAGCCGCCGCCGTGGCCGCCGAGCGTGAACGCCGGGCGGACGACCGCGGGAGCCCCGATCCCGTGCACCTCGTCGATGGACGTCACGATCGCGGAGGTCGGCACCTTGAGCCCGCAGCTCTCGACCGCGTCCTTGAACTTGAGGCGATCCTCGGCGCGCTCGATCACGTCGAGCTTCGCGCCGATCAGCTCGATCCCGAGCTCGTCGAGGACACCGGCGTTCGCGAGCTCGCGCGCGAGGTTGAGCGCAGTCTGGCCGCCCATCGTCGGGAGCAGCGCGTCGGGCCGCTCGATGCGGAGCACTTCGGCGACCGAATCGAGGTCGAGCGGCTCGAGGTACGTCCGGTCGGCGAAGCCCGGGTCGGTCATGATCGTCGCCGGGTTCGAGTTGACGACGATCGTGCGGAAGCCGTCCTCGCGCAGCACCTTGAGCGCCTGGCAGCCGGCGTAGTCGAACTCCGCCGCCTGGCCGATCACGATCGGGCCGGAGCCGACGATGCAGATCGACTCGATGTCGGTTCTACGCGGCAATCTCGTCCACCCACCTCTCGATGAGCGGCCAGGCGTCGTGCGGGCCTGGTCCGGCTTCCGGGTGGAACTGCAGCGAGCGCGCGCGCAACTCCGGGAACTCGAGCCCTTCGACGGTGCCGTCGTAGAGCGAGACGTGCGACGCCTCCGCGGCTTCGCTCGCGCGCACCGCGAAGCCGTGGTTCTGGCTCGTGACGAGGACGCGGCCGGAGCGCCGCTCGAGCACCGGATGGTTCGCGCCGCGATGGCCGAACGGGAGCTTGTACGTCTCGTGGCCCGTCGCGCGGGCGATGAGCTGATGGCCGAGGCAGATGCCGAGCACCGGAGTCCGGCCGAGCAGCTCCGCGACCATCTTCGTTTCGCCGGTCAAGGGCTCGGGGTCGCCGGGGCCTGGGGAGAGAAGCACGCCGTCGTGGTGCGCGAGCGTGTCGGCGTCGACGTCGTGCGGATGGACGGTGACCCTCGCGCCCGCCTTCGCGAGCCGGCGGAGGACGGAGTTCTTGACGCCGTAGTCGACGACGCCGATCGAGACCCTTCCCTCGTCGGCGAAGACGTACGACTCGGCAGTCGAGACGCCTTCGATCAGCGCGCGCCCGAGCATCGGCGGCTGCTTCCGCGCGAGGTCGATCGCCTCGTCGACCGGCATGTCTCCGGCGACGGCGATGCCGAGCGCGGACCCCTCGTCGCGGAGATGGAGGACGAGACTCCGCGTGTCCAATCCGGTCAACGCGACGATGCCGCGCTCGCGGAGCCAGTCCGTCCAATCGGGCCCGCGCGCCTCGCGCATGAGCACCGCGCGGGCATGCGTCGTCGCCGACTCCGAGCGCTCATCGGCCACGCCGTAGTTGCCGACCATCGGCGCCGTGAAGCAGATGAGCTGATCCTCGAAGCTCGGATCGGTGACCGCCTCCTGGTAGCCGGACATGCCGGTGGTGAAGACCGCCTCGCCGAGCGCGTGATCGTCAGCGCCGACCGAATCGCCGTGCCAGATCGTGCCGTCCGCAAGGGCGAGGTAGCTCATTCGAATGCCACCTTCCCGCCGGCGAGAGTCATGCGCACCGCGCCGGTCAGCCGCGAGCCGAGCAGCCACGAGTTGCCGGAGCGGGAGCGGAACGGCTGCTCGCCGACCGTCCACTCGCGGCCGAGGTCGAGCAGGACGAGATTCGCGGTCGCTCCCGTCGCGACGCGTGGAACCTCGAGCCCGAAGAGCCGCGCCGGGCCGGCGGACATCCGCTCGAGCAGCGTCTCGAGCGGAAGCAGCCCGGGCTCGACGAGGTGCGTGTATAGCGAGGCAAACGCCGTCTCGAGCCCGGTCACGCCGAACGGCGCCGCCTCGAACGGGACGTCCTTCTCGTGCGCCGCGTGCGGCGCGTGGTCGGTCGCGATCGCCTCGATCGTTCCGTCGCGCACCGCGTCGAGCAACGCAACGCGGTCGCGCTCGGCCCGCAGCGGCGGGTTCATCTTCACGTTCGGGTCGAGCGAGCGGACGGCGTCGTCGGTGAGGACGAGATGATGCGGCGTCGCCTCCCCGCTCGCGGCGATGCCCGCCGCGCGGGCGCGGCGCAGCGCGTCGACCGACTCCGCCGCGGAAAGGTGAAGCACGTGGATGCGGCCGCTCTCGTACGCGGCGAGCGAGAGATCCCGCTCGACCGCGACCGACTCGGCCACCGAGGGATAGCCGGCGAAGCCGAGCTCGGCCGCGACCCGTCCCTCGTGCACGTGCGCGCCGTGCGAGAGCGTCGGCTCCTCGCAGTGGAGCGCGAGCGGCCGGCCGGTGATCGACGCGTACTGGAGCGCCCGCCGCATGAGCCCGGCCGACGCGACGGGCACGCCGTCGTCGGAGAAGGCGACCGCGCCCGTGTCGGCGAGTTCCCCCATCTCCGTCAGCTCCTCCCCACGCTGGCCACGCGTGATCGCCGCGAGGAAACCGACACCGACGACGGCCTCGCGCTGCGCGGTCTCGACGAGCGAGCCGAGCGTCGCGGCCGAGTCGACCACGGGATCGGTGTTCGGCATGGCGAGGATCGCGCAGAAGCCGCCGGCCGCCGCCGCCGCGCTGCCGGTCGCGATCGTCTCCTCGTCCTCGCGCCCCGGCGTGCGGAGATGGACGTGCGGATCGACGAACGCCGGTGCGAGGACGAGCCCCGCCGCGTCGATCACGCGGTGCTCGTTCGCGTCGACCTTCTCCGCGACGTCGACGATCGTGCCATTGTCGATCCGAACCTCGAGAGTCGCGTCGATTCCCTCGGTGGGATCGAGGACGCGCGCGCCGCGGATGACGACGTTCGCGCCCGGAGCGTCCTTCTGCCAGAGCATCACGCCACCTCCGCCGCTGCGAGCGCCTGGACACCGACCGGGCCGCCGGTGAGGACGTCGTAGAGGACGGCCATCCGCGTCACGAGCCCCGCGCGCACCTCGGAGATGACGAGCGATTCGGGCGAGTCGGCGACACGCGGGTCGATCTCGACGCCGCGGTTCATCGGCCCCGGGTGCATGACCTTCTGCCCGGGCCGCAGCCGCTCGGGCGTGATCCCCCACCGTGCCGTGTACTCGCGGAGGCTCGGAACGAAGTTCGCGCCGGGTTCCATCCGCTCGTTCTGCATGCGGAGGACGTAGACGACGTCGGCGTCGCGGATCGCGGCGATGTCGGTCGTCATCTCCGCCGGCAGCTCGCGCGGCAGCAGCGCCGGAGGGCCGACGAGCGTCGTCCGGATCCCGACGAGCGCGAACGCCTGGATGAGCGAGCGCGCGACGCGCGAGTGGAGGACGTCGCCGACGATCGCGACGTGCAGCCCCTCGAGCCGGCCGAGTTCCTCCTGGATCGTGTAGAGGTCGAGCAGCGCCTGGGTCGGGTGCTGGTTCTTGCCGTCGCCCGCGTTGACGACGTGCGCGTCGATCGTCCTCGCGACGAGCTGCGGCGCGCCGATCTGCGGATGGCGGATGACGATGACGTCGGGGTCGTACGCGCCGAGCGTGAGCGCCGTGTCCTTGAGCGACTCGCCCTTGTCCACCGACGAGCCGACCGCCTTGATGTTGAGTGTGTCGGCCGAGAGCCGCTTCGCCGCGAGCTCGAAGGAGGACGACGTGCGCGTCGACGATTCGTAGAAGAGGTTGACGACGAGGTGGCCCTGGAGCGTCGGGAGCTTCTTCACCTGCCGCTCGAGCGACGCCGCGAACGTGCGCGCGGTGCCGAGCAGGCGCTCGACGTCGTCGCGCGTCAGGTCGGCGACAGAGATGAGGTGCCGCTTCGGCGGCGGCCCCGGCGGACGCAGGTCGTCCTTGACCAGACGGATCATTTCCTCTCCTCCTCGGGAGCGCCGACGAGCAGGACGGCGTCGAGCTCGTCCACCTCGACGAGCTGCACCTGGATCCGCTCGTCGCGGGCGGTGGGCAGGTTCTTCCCGACGTAGTCGGGGCGGATGGGCAGCTCGCGATGACCGCGGTCGATAAGGACGGCGAGCTGGACGCGCTTGGGCCGGCCGTAGTCGAAGAGCGCCTCGATCGCGGCGCGGATCGTGCGGCCGGTGTAGAGGACGTCGTCGACGAGGACGACCGTCCGGCCGTCGAGCGGGAAGTCG
>DATKRA010000049.1:0-13909 GCA_035532455.1 Gaiellaceae bacterium
GTCGTCAGCACGCGGTCGGCCGCCTCGACGAGCAGGATGCGCGCGGCGCGCGGGTCGATGCGCCGGAAGTCGTGCTTGAGTGTGTCGCGCGCGAGCTCGCCGATCTGGCCCGCCATCTCGACGCCGGTCGGCCCCGCGCCGACGACGACGAACGTCATCCACGCCGCTCGGCGATCGTCGTCCGGCTCCTCCTCCGCCGCCTCGAATGCGGACAGCAGCCGGCTGCGGACGACGAGCGCGCTTTCCAGCGACTTCACTTCGGCGGCGTACTCTCGCCATTCGTCGTGTCCGAAGTACGAGTACGCCGATCCGCCGGCGACGATGAGTGTGTCGTACGCGAGCGTGTCCGGCGCCTCCACTTCGCCGACCGAACGCAGCTTCAGCTCGCGCGCGTCGAGGTCGAAGTCGGCGACCTCGGCCATCAGCACGCGCACGTTGCGGTCGTGCGTGAAGATCGCACGCAGCGGATACGCGATCTCGCCCGGCGAGAGCGCGCCCGTCGCGACCTGATAGGTCAGCGGCTGGAAGAGATGGAAGTTCCGCCGGTCGATGAGCGTCAACTCGACCGGCGCATGCCGAAGCGCAAGCGCCGCCTGGAGGCCGCCGAAGCCTCCTCCGACGACGACGACGCGGTGCACTACTGCTGGTAGCCCTCGACCACGTCCGCCGGGCGCTCCTCCGCCGCGTCCGGATCGAGCCCCGCATTGCGCCGCGCGCGCCGCTGGCGGAGCAGGTCCCAGCACTGGTCGAGCGACACCTGCACGGTCTTCAGACGGCGCCGATCGTCATCGGTCGCGTTCCCCGACGACTCGCGCGCCCACAGCTCGTGCTCCTCGGCGACGAGCTGTTCGATCGAGCTATGGATCTGTGGGTCGTTCACTGCGCGAACCTCCCCGTACGATGCCTGTGTGAGATCTCCTCAGAGCGGCATCTTCGCACTCGGGACCACATCGCACGCGTACCTGGAGTTCGACGCCCGCGACGGTGACGGACTGGTCGCGGCGATCGCGTCGCTGCGCGAGCCGCGCACGACGATGGGCGGCGTCAATCTCGTCGCCGGCTTCCGCCCCGAGTTCTGGCGCGCGTCCGCGCCGGATGACGCGCCCGACGGCGTCGCCGGCTTCGACGCCGATCTCGCGGGCATCGACGACTTCGTCATGCCGGCGACCCAGCACGACGCCGTGCTGTGGCTGTCGGGCGCGAGCTACGACGTCGTCTTCGACGTCGCGCGCGAGGCCATCGCCGAGCTCGCACCGCTCGCCATGGTTGCGGAGGAGACGTCGAGCTGGCCATATCAGCACGACCGCGACCTCACCGGCTTCATCGACGGCACCGAGAACCCGACGCTGATCGAGGCGCCCGAGATCGTGCTCGTGCCGGAGGGGAGACCGGGCGCGGGCGGCACGATTCTGCTCCTGCAGAAGTGGCCGCACGACGCCCATGTCTGGGAGGCGCTCTCGGTGGAGGAGCAGGAGCTCGTCATCGGCCGTCGCAAGCTCGACAGCCTCGAGCTCGAGGACAAGCCCGCCGATTCGCATGTTGCGAGTACCGACCAGGATGACTTCGGAAAGATCTTCCGGCGCAACATGCCGTACGGGACGGTCACCGACCACGGGACGATGTTCGTCGGGTTCAGCGCCGAGCAGCGTCCTCTCGCGGCGATGCTCGAGAGCATGGCGGGGCTGAAGACCGGTGCGCGCGACGCGCTCACGCGCTATTCGCGTCCCGTCACCGGCGCGTACTACTTCGTGCCGTCGGCGGACGCGCTACGCGGCCCGATCACCTGAGCCGCTCGATCGCACGCGCGACGAGCGCCGGCTGGGCGAGCATCGAGAGGTGCCCGGCGCCCGGGATCTCGACGAACGGCGCGTGCATGAGCGCGGCCGTTGCCCGCCCGGCGGAGACCGAGTCCACCGTGTCGTGGCTGCCCCAGGCGACGAGTCTCGGCACGGAGACGCTCGCGATCGTCGCCGTCGACACGCCTTGGATGCCGTGGCCGAGCATCGATGCGAACGCTGCCGCTGTCCCGCTGACGCGGAACGGCCGCTCCCACTCGTCGATGAAGGCCTTGGTGAACGGCGGCGTGCTCGAGCCCCAGGCGCTGTCGAGCCCCTTGCGGAAGATCCAGTCCCAGCCGGTGCCGATGCGATAGAGACTCGTGTACCAGGGCGGCAGGAGCAGGTGCGAGAGCCATGCGGCTCCGCCTCCTCCCGGGAGCGCGTCGCCGTCGAGGAGCACGATGCCGGCAACGGTTCGCGGCGACTGCGTCGCCACCGAGACGGCGACCGCTGCGCCGAGCGAATGGCCGACGAGCACCGGCCGGTGGATGTCGAGACGCGAGTCGAAGCCCTGGACGAGCTTCGTCCACTGGGCGAGCGTGAACGGCCCGCGCCGCTGCGAGTAACCGAACGGCGGGAGGTCGACGGCATAGACGCGGTGTGCGCGGCCGAGCAGCGGGCCGACCTCGTGCCACACCCACGAGGGCTCGATGAACCCGCCGAGCAGGACGATCGGCGTGCCGCGCGTGCCCCAATGACGGTATGCGAGCTGCGTCCCGTCCACCTCCGCGTACGGGCCGGCGTACAGCTTCGATGCGGCGACGTCGCGTCCGGCGGTGGCGGCGTTGTAGACGAGCGAGGCTGCGGTGAGCGCGACGATGAGGACGGCGAGTGCGATTCCGAGGCGACGCAACCAGCGCTTCACGAACGGCATGGGAGCAGGCTAGTGTCGGCGCGTGATCCTCGCTGTCGACCAGGGGACGACCGGGACGACGTGCCTGCTCGTCGACGACGAGCTCGCCATCCTGGGTCGCGGGTATGCCGAGCTGCCGCAGCACTTCCCGCGCCCCGGCTGGGTCGAGCACGATCCGGAGGAGATCTGGCAGAGCGTGCTTGCGGCCGCGGAGCAGGCGATCGCGGACGCAGGCGCCAAGCCGACGCAGATCGCGATCACGAATCAGCGCGAGACGACGCTGCTGTGGGAGCGCGCGAGCGGGCGGCCGGTGCACAACGCGATCGTGTGGCAGGACCGGCGGACGGCCGGCCGCTGCGCGGAGCTGCCTGCGGAGTTGCTTCGTGCGCGCACGGGGCTCGTCCCCGATCCGTACTTCTCGGCGACGAAGCTCGAGTGGCTGCTCGACGGCCGGGACGCGCGCGGTCTCGCCTTCGGGACGGTCGATGCCTGGCTCGTGTGGAAGCTCACCGGCGGACGCGTGCACGCGACCGACGAGACGAACGCGTCCCGCACGCTGCTCTGTTCGCTCGACACGCTCGACTGGGACGACGAGCTGCTCGAGCTCTTCCATGTCCCGCGCGAGCTGCTGCCCGAGATCAGGCCGTCGGGCGCGGACTTCGGCGAGGGCGAGCTCCTCGGAACGACGCTGCCGATCCGCGGCATCGCCGGCGACCAGCAGGCCGCGCTCTTCGCGGCCGGCGGCGCGAAGGCGACCTTCGGGACGGGCGCCTTCGTTCTCGTCGAGACCGAGGCGGCTGCGCCGCACGGCCTGCTGCGGACTGCGGCGGCGCGCCTGGACGGAGAGCCGCCGCGTCGCGCACTCGAGGGCGCCGTCTTCGTCTCCGGCGCAGCGCTGCAATGGCTGCGCGACGGTCTCGGGCTGATCGAGGACGCCGCCGAGAGCGAGGCGTTCGCCTCCTCGATCGAGGACACGGGAGGCGTGTACTTCGTGCCGGCACTCACCGGCCTCGGCTCGCCCTACTGGCGGGCCGACGTCCGCGGCCTCGTGACGGGGATCACGCGCGGCACGTCGCGCGCGCATCTCGTGCGCGCGGCGCTCGAGGCCGCGGCCTACCAGACCGCCGACGTGCTCGCCGCCATGCCGCCGCTCGTGTCGCTGCGGGTGGACGGCGGCATGACACGGAACCGCTGGCTCATGCAGTTCCTCGCCGACCTGCTCGGCATTCCGGTCGAGACGGCGCGCGAGGCCGAGCAGACGGCGCTCGGGGCGGCGCTGCTCGGGCTCGGCGAACGGCGGCCGTCGCCGGCGGGCGAGCGGTTCGAGCCCTCGAGCGACGTGAGCGAGCTCTACGCCGGCTGGCGCGAGGCAGTCGGCATACTCGTTGCATGAGCGACTACAACACCGCGATCATCGAAGAGTTCCGCGCCAATGAAGGCCGTGTCGGCGGAAGCTGGGAGGGCCGCGACCTTCTTCTCCTGACGACGACCGGCAGGAAGAGCGGTCGTCCGCACACGACGCCGATGGTGTACACGCGCGACGGCGACCGGGTGCTCGTCTACGCGTCGAAGGCGGGCGCGCCCACGCATCCCGACTGGTACCTCAATCTCGTCGCCGACCCGCATGTGGTTGTCGAGATCGGCCCGGATCGACTGGACTCGATCGCAACGTCGCTCGAGGGAGAGGAGCGCGACAGCGCGTTCGCGGCGCAGGTTGCGCGGAATTCCGTGTTCGGCGACTACGCGAAGAAGACGAGCCGCGTCATCCCGGTGGTCGCGCTCACGCTCTAACCGCTGGAGCGCTCGCCGACGGCCAGCAGACGTTGTAGGCGCTGTCGATGAACTCGATCAGGCGCGCCTTCGGGTCGCTGCTCTCGCGTACCTCGTCGTACGGGAGCACGAACTCGCCCAGCTTGTCGTGCCACCACGGCGCCTGCTCGACGCCGTCCGGCTTCGGATACATGTACGCGAAGAACGCGGGCTGCGGAAGGCGATGGTCGCCGGGCCAGAACCCGGCGCAGAAGTACTCCGCGTCGCCTCCGAGCCGCATGATCACGTCGGCATCCGGAGGCGTCTCGACGGGTCGTCCCGAGTACAGCGACGCGGTAAGGTCGAGCGAGCCCCACCAGAGCTCCACCGGCGGCGTCTTTCCGCGGAAGCGCGCGCGGAACTCGCGCAACACGGCTTCGATACCGAGGAGCGCTCGCCAGAACCGCGTCACAGCCTCGCCGTCGTACGTCGCGTGCGCGGTGTCGTCCGGGAATCGAATCGGGTCTGGCACCTCGGACGGCAATGTCGAGATCTCGACCGGGACTTCCGCGCGCGCGAGTGCATCCATCATCTCGGTGTAGAAGGCGGCGACCGGCGCCTGCAACGGCACGCGCTCGACGCGGCCCGCGCCGGTCCGCACTGCAACGTGGTGATCGATGAGATCGACGTCGATGTCGAACACCTCGCCGCTGGGATGCGGGACTGTCGACGTCGTGACGCCTCGCCCGGTCAGATAGAGCGGCACGTTCGCCCACTGCGGCTCGAACGGCGAGAGCGCGAGGCGCACCTTGCCGATCACCTGCAGCTGCATGTGCAGCGTGTCGCGCGTGCCCTTCCACTCCGCGTAGGGGAGCGCCGGCCAGAGCGTCAACCGAGCTCGAATCCGATCTCGTCGACGTAGCACCACGACCACTCCTCGCCCGGCTCAGCGGAGCGGATGATCGGATGCGATGTCTCGTGGAAGTGCGCGGTCGCGTGCTTGTTCGGCGAGTTGTCGCAGCAGCCGATCTTCCCGCAGATCTGGCACATGCGCAGATGCACCCACCAGCCGCCGATCTTGAGGCACTCCTCGCAGCCCGCGATCTCGGCCGGGAGCGTCGTCACCTGGATCTCGTCGAGGTGCGTGCAGCTCATGTCGGCAGTATGGCGAGCGGGCGACGGGCTGCGGAGTCGGGCAAGGTCACGCCGGTCGGATGCGCTACCTCGAAGCGGGCCACGCGCGCGGCAAGGCCGTCGTCATCATTGAGTCCGTCCGCGGCACGCAATCTGTTGTCGTCTGTTGACGACGCTTGTACAATGCGATACGAAGGTAGTCCGCCTGGAGGTCTCAGGCCGGATCGCATTGCGGAGGAGGTTCGTGGGATGGGCGACCCAGGTCTGCCCGACGGCGAACTACGGGCTGCCGAGCTTCGGGTTCTGGCGGCGATCGTCGAGTCGTCGCACGCCGCAGTCATCGGCAAGACCCTCGACGGCGTGATCACGAGCTGGAACGGCGGCGCGGAACGGATCTACGGATATCCGGTAGCCGAAGCGGTCGGGCGGCCGATCGAGATGCTCGTGCCGGACGCTATTCGTGGAGAGACGGAGGGCCTCCTCGCGCGTGTGCGGGTCGGCGAGCGGATCGCGGCCTACGAGACCTGGCGCGTCCGGAAGGACGGCACGCAGGTGTTGATGGCGCTGACGATCTCGCCGATCCGAGACGAGCAAGGAGTCATCATCGGCGCGTCCACGATCGCGCATGACATCAGTGAGCGGGTGCGAGTCGAAGAGGCGCTTCGACTCTCGGAGGAGAGCTACCGCAATCTGTTCGATCACCACCCGGCGCCGATGTGGCTCTACGACCCGGACTCGCTTCGCTTCCTCGCGGTCAACGAGGCCGCGACGAAGCAGTACGGCTACACGAGCGACGAGCTGCTGGAGATGACGATCGACCAGATCCGGCCGCGAGAGGATGTGGAGGCTCTACGCGGGGCCCTCGCCGAGCCGAACCGCGGCTATTCGCCGTCGACCTTCTGGCGTCATCGAAAGAAGGACGGCACGTTGATCGACGTTGCGATCACGTCCAGCGCGATCGAGTATGACGGGCGACCGGTCCGGATCGTGCTCGCTCAGGACGTGACGGAACAGCGCCGGCTCGAGGCGCAACTCCGCCAGGCGCAGAAGATGGAGGCGATCGGGGAGCTCACCGGGGGCATCGCCCATGACTTCAACAACCTCCTGCTCGTGATCCGGGGTCACAGCGCTCTCCTCCTCGGCCGGTTGGAGGACGACGAGCTGCGAGAGAGCGCCGAGCTGATCGACGCAGCAGCAGCGCGCGCGGCCGACTTCACCCGCCAGCTGCTCGCATTCAGCCGCCAGCAGGTGCTGCAGCTCGAGGCGACCGACCTCAACTCGGTGGTCGAGGGAACCGTGAAGCTGCTCGAGCGGACGATCGGCGCCGACATCGCCGTCGGCCTGGACCTCGACCCCTCGCTGCAAGCGATCCTCGCCGACCGAAGCCAGCTCACCCAGGCGGTGCTCAACCTGGCGATCAACGCCCGCGATGCGATGGCCGGCCGCGGGGGCACGCTGACGATCAAGACCGCGAACGCCGAGCTCGGCGAGGCATACGTCGCCAACCACGAGGGCGTCGCCGCGGGCATGTATGCGCTGCTCCAGATCACCGACTCCGGGACGGGGATGGACGAGGAGACACAGCGCCGGGCATTCGATCCCTTCTTCACGACGAAGGAAACCGGCACGGGCCTGGGGCTGTCCGCGGTGCACGGGCTCGTCAAACAGAGCGGCGGCCACATCTGGCTGTACAGCGAGCCCGGCATGGGCACGACGTTCAAGCTCTACTTCCCGATCACCGATGCCCCGGTCCTCGGGCCGGCGGAACGCGCGCACGTAGAGTCCTTGCACGGGAGCGAGACGATCCTCCTCGTCGAAGACACCGAGCTCGTGCGGACGCTCGTGGCCGCCACGCTCGAAGCGTTCGGATACACAGTGCTCTCGTCAGGTGATGGAGCTGAGGCAATCCGTCTGAGCGAGCAGGCGAACGGCCCTGTCGACCTCCTCATGACCGACGTCATCATGCCCGGCATGAACGGGCGCGAGCTCGCCGAGACGCTCGAACTCAGCCGTCCGGAAATGAAAGTGCTGTTCACGTCCGGCTATCCCTCGGACACGGTCGTGCGGCACGGAATCGCCGAGGCTCGCGCGGCCTTCATCGAGAAGCCGTACCTGCCCGAGGAACTGGCGCGGAAGGTTCGTGAGGTGCTCGACCAGTAGCCCGACCGCGCGGGTACGGTGATCCGGTGAACGAGCGACACGAGGACCGGATGCACCCGAGCGTCACGCTCGCCGTGCTGTCGGTCTCCGGCCTCGCCTATTCGATCCTCAGCTCCGCGGTCATCCCGGCGCTGCCGACCATCCAGCACGCGCTGCACACGAGCGAGACCGGTGTCACCTGGCTGCTCACCGGCTATCTGCTCTCCGCCTCGGTCGGTACTGCGATCCTCGGGCGGTTGGGCGACATGTTCGGCAAGGAGCGCGTGCTCCTGTGGACGCTCGTTGTGCTCGCGGCCGGCACGGTGCTCGCGGGGCTCGCCAACTCCCTTTCGCTCCTGATCGTCGCGCGCGTATTGCAGGGCGTCGCCGGCGGCATCTTCCCGCTGTCGTTCGGGATCATCCGGGACGAGTTCCCGCGCGAGAAGGTGGCGGGGAGCATCGGCTTGATCTCTGCGATCCTCGGCGTCGGAGGAGGCGTCGGCATCGTCGCCGGCGGCCTCATCGCCGAGCATCTGAGCTGGCACTGGCTCTTCTGGATGCCGCTCCTGCTGATCGTGCCGGCGACGTTTTGCACGTGGCGGTACGTGCCGGAGTCTCCTGTGCGCGTGCCCGGGCGGATCAACTGGACGGCCGCGGTGCTCATGAGCGCCGGCGTCTCGCTCGCGCTCGTCGCGATCAGCGAGACGACGACGTGGGGTTGGGGCTCGGCACGCACGCTCGGGCTACTGTTCTTCGGCTTGGCGTTATGCGCGGCGTGGGTGGCGGTGGAGACGCGGAGCGCGGAGCCTCTGATCGACATGACGATGATGCGCATTCGCGGCGTCTGGACGACGAACCTGACCGCATTCCTTCTCGGCGCCGGCATGTACTCGTCCTTCATCGTGTTCCCGCAGTTCGCGCAGTTGTCGCGCAGGACGGGCGGCTTCGGCGCGTCCGTCGTCCAGTCGGGCCTCTACCTGTTGCCGTCGACGATCGGCATGGTGATCGTCGGGTCGTTGGCCGGCGTGATCGCGTTTCGGTTCGGGTCGAAGCGCGCCGTCGTCGCAGGATCCATCGTCACGGCCGCCGCGTTCGGCTACCTGGCTGTGCTCCACGCGCATCCGTACGACATGCTCATCAGCGCGGCGCTCCTCGGCATCGGCATCGGCCTCGCGTTCGCCGCGCTCGGCAACCTCGTCGTGGAGGCGGTGCGGCCCGAGCAGACCGGTGTCGCCGGAGGGATGAACACGGTCATGCGAACGATCGGCGGCGCGCTCGGCGGGCAGCTCGCTGCGACGTTCATCGCCGGCCATACGCACCACGGTTTTCCTTCGAGCACCGGGTTCATCGACACGTTCGTCATGGCGACGGCGTTCCTCGTCGTCTGCGCGCTGGCTGCCCTGCTCGTTCCGGGGCGACGCGAAGCCGGGCTTCAAGTGCGGCCCAGCGTCACCTGAGAGGAGGGTCGCGGCCTACGCGGGATCGGCGACGGCCGCGTCGACGACGTGCGGCTGCTCTTCGATCGGACGCGTGATCGTCCAGGCGAGCTCGAGCGAACAGCCGGCTTCGAGCAGTCGCTCGATGTCGTGCACGTCCGCGTCACTGTTCGCGATGCTCGCGGCAAGCTCGGCGTCGGCGCCGAGGCTCACCATCCGCTGCGTCCGCCAGAGGATCTCCGGGCTCCCGGGTACGCGGATGATCACCGTGTCGTTGATCGCGTTCATCCCCCTCACCCTACGGCACAGCGTAGGACGCCGGGCGGCGGCGCTAGTTTGGGCCCCATGGCCGATGAGCTCCGGGTCGGGATGCTCGCTCCGATCTCCTGGCGGGTGCCACCGCGCCATTACGGGCCGTGGGAGCAGTTCGTCTCGCTCCTGACCGAGGGGCTGGTGGCGCGAGGAGTCGACGTCACGCTCTTCGCCACGGCCGACTCGATCACGAGCGCGCGCCTGGTCGGGAGCGCACCGACCGGCTACTCGGAGGATCCGGCGCTGGACGTGAAGGTGTGGGAGGGGCTGCACATCGCTTCCGTGTTCGAGCGGGCCGCGGAGTTCGACATCATCCACAACAGCTTCGACTTCCTCCCGCTGACGTACAGCCGACTCGTGGGAACGCCGGTCGTGACGACGATCCACGGCTTCTCGTCCGAGCGAATCGTCGCGGTGTACGAGAAGTACAACAGCGGCAGCTACTACGTCGCGATCAGCGACGCCGACCGGCACGAAGGTCTCGACTACGCAGCGACGATCCACCACGGCATCGATATGCGCCGGTTCGAGGTGGGAACCGGCCCGCGCGACTACGCGCTCTTCTTCGGCAGGATCCATCCGGACAAGGGCACGGCCGAAGCGATCGACGTTGCCGAGCGCGCGGGCGTTCCGCTCGTCATCGCGGGCATCGTCCAGGACGAGGAGTACTTCCAACGCTTCGTGCAGCCGCGCGTCGACGACGAACAGGTCTCCTACATCGGCCCGATCGGCCCGGATCGGCGCGGCGAAGTGCTCGGCGGTGCGCGGGCGCTCCTGCACCTCGTCGACTTCGACGAGCCGTTCGGCTTCAGCGTCGTCGAGGCCATGGCGTGCGGGACGCCGGTGATCGCGCATCCACGCGGTTCCATGACCGAGATCGTCCTACACGGCGAGAACGGCTTTCTCGTCAGGTCGGCGAACGAAGCGGCGACCGCGGTCTCCGCTTCCGCGAGTCTCGATGCAAACGCGGTCCGCGCATCGGTGGAACGGCGCTTCGACGCCGAGCGGATGGTGGACGACTACCTCCGCCTCTATCGGGAGATCGTCGCCGGCTAGATGTCCGCCGGCGCCGCGAGCACGGCGTCGAGCAGATCGGAAAGACGCGCGGTCGCGAGGCAGATGGAACTGTCGGCGGCGCCGTAGTACAGCCGGACGAGGTCGGTC
Source organism: Gaiellaceae bacterium (assembly GCA_035532455.1). Lineage (GTDB taxonomy): Bacteria > Actinomycetota > Thermoleophilia > Gaiellales > Gaiellaceae > Palsa-739. The sequence continues at coordinate 10,626 of DATKRA010000049.1, forward strand.
GCTTCGTCGTGCACGACGCCGCACGGGAAGACCACGTTGGGGACGTCGCCCGTGCGCTCGTACGGCGCGACCGGTGCGAGCGCCCAATTCGGCAGCCGTCGCAGGACGCGCGTCGGCTCGTCGAGGTCGAGGAGCGCGAGGCCGACGCGATAGATCTCGCCCGCAACCGTGTCCTTGACGCCGTGGTAGATGAGCAGCCAACCGTGCTCGGTGAGGAGCGGCGGCGGGCCGATGCCGATGCGGAGCGAGTCCCACCAGGCGCCGGCGCGCGGCTTGAGCACTTCCTCGGGCGAGCTCCAGCTGACGAGGTCGGCCGACCGTGAGAGGAGGATCTCCCCGCGCGCGCCGCCGTATTCGGTCTTCGGCCGGTGGAGGAGGACCCAGCGCCCGTCGATGCGGTGCGGCAGCAGCGCTGCGTTCTTGTCCTCCGGATGGCGGACGATGCCGTACCGCTCGACCGTCGAGAAGTCCTCCGTCGTCGCAAGGAAGACCGCCGGTCCGGCGGGGCCGTACGCGGTGCAGGTGATGACCCAGCGCGCGAGCTCGTCCACCCAGACGACGCGGGCGTCCTCGAACCCCCATTGCTCACTCGCCGTTTCGTCGTCCGGTGCGAGCAGCGGCGTCGGGTCGATCGTCCAGTCGTCGATGCCGTTCGCAGAACGGGCGACGGAGAGGTGCGAGATCCCGCGACGGTCTTCGACGCGCGCGAGCAAGACTGTGTGCCCGTCGACCTGCGCCGCGGCGGGGTTGAAGACGGCGTTGACGGGATACGGCCAGTCCTCGGCCGTGAGGATCGGATTGGCAGCGTGGCGTTCGAGGAGCTCGTGCTGACTCATGCGGCGGCCGGCTCGAGCCTGCGCTCGCGGACGGCCGCGCGTACGCCGGCTGCGTCGAGCACGACCGCGGCGCGGTGGAACGCGAGCGTCGATTCGGCGCCTTCGTTGTCGTTGAGCGCCTCGTCGCCGAGGCCGTCGCTGCAGCCGCCGGTGGCGAAGTCGTACAGCGGTCGTTGCAGGCGGTTCGACCCGAGGAACCACTCGAACGCGCGCGTCGCCCTGATGCCGTGGTCGGCCTCGTGCGTGACCGCGAATGCAGCCAGCTCGGCCTCGACGAGCGCAGCCGCATCGAGCGGCTGCTCGTCACCCTCGCCGGGGGCGGGCTCGCCCCTGCGCCGGCCGAGATGGCCCGGCAGCCGCAACGGCCCGGAATCGAGGCCGCACTCGTCACCGAGCCAGGCGAGGGATTGCAGCCCGAGCTCGACGAGGTCGTCGCGGCCGAGCGCGGTGCCGCCGCTGATCAACGCTTGCGACAGGCGCGCGTTGTCGTAGGTGAGCTGATCCTCGAACCAGCACCAATCGTCCGAGGCCGTTTTGCGGAACGCGTCGGCGAGTTGCTCGGTCAGGCGCTCGAGGAGGAGAAGCGTGTCGGGCGTGAGCCGGTCGGCGTCGACGCGCGAGAGGCCGAGGACCGTGTAGGCGGCCGTTCGCAGCGACACGTCGCCGTCGAGCGGGCGGACGAGCCGCTCGAGCAGGTCGCGCACCGGCACGACGACAGCCGGAATCCACGCGGTGGCGAGGATCTCCCCGAGCGCCCACACTGCGCGGCCAACATGGTCGCCGACGTGCGGCTCGTCGAGCCAGCGCCGGTCGTAGCCCATGAAGTTGCGCATGCCGTCGTCCCCTGCGGCGGCATGCAGAAACGCGAGGGCGCGGTTGAGGATCGACGTCCAGACCTGCTGGTCGCCGCGGTCGGCAAGCGCGAGCGACACGACGGCCAGGCGAGCGACGTCGTCCACGCAGTAGCCGCTGTCGCGGTTCGGAATGATCCCGTGCGCGTGCTGCACGATGCCGACGTCGTCGACGAGGGTCAGCAGGTGGTCGGTGCGCAGGCTCGTGAGGTGCAGATCGGCTGCGCCGAACGGGCGGCGGCGCGGCGCGAGCTCGAATGCCTCCTTCAGCACGGACGCGGTCGCCTTCGCGACCGACGGCCACGCGAGCGAGGAGCCAAGGCGCCGGGCTTCGGTTCGAGCTGACGCCAGCATCTCCGGCTGGTCCGCATATGCGCAGACCGCGTCGGCGAGCGCTGCCGGGTCGTCGAACGGGACGAGCGTACCGGCGCCTGACGCCAGCATGTCCTGCGCGTACCAGTACGGCGTCGAGACGATCCCGCAGCCGGCCGCGATCGCGAACGTGAGCGCGCCCGACGCGATCTGCTCCCGGTTGCGGTACGGCGTCACGAACACGTCGGTCGCCGCGAGCAGGTCGGAAAGGTCGTCGACGGAGAGGAAGCGGTCGTCGAACTCCACGTGCTCGGCAAGGTCGAGCTCGAGCACGCGCCGCTCGAGCATGAGCCGGTATCGCTCGCCTTCGCGGCGTGCGACGTCCGGATGGGTTCGGCCCGCGATGACGTAGACGATCTCGGGGTGCTGCGCGATCATGGCCGGCAGCGCTTCGATCGCGGTCTCGAGACCCTTGCCGGGAGAGATCAGGCCGAAGGTGGAGAGCTGGAAGCGGTCGTCCGTGCGAGCGTCTCCCTCGGAACGCGCGGTGAGACGAAGGGGCGCGCCGTGAGGAACGACCCGGACCTTCTCCTCGGGACAGACGCCTGAGTCGACGACGAGCCGCAGCGCGGTCTCGGTCATCACGATCACGAGCTCGGCGCGCGCGCACAGCTCGCTCAGCACTTCCGCCTGGTGCTTGGACGGAGCAGAGAGAACCGTGTGCAGCGTCACGACGAGCGGCTGCGCAAGCTCCTCGGCGAACGACACGACGTACTCGCCGTCACGGCCGCCGAAGATCCCGTACTCGTGCTGGAGCAACACGACGTCCACGTCGAGCCGCCCGAGCATCCGGGCGGTGCGAACGTAGTCGCCGCGCACTGACTGGTGGATCGTCGCCAGCAGGCCGCGCCGCTGCGGGCTGGACGGCTCGTTCACGACCGCGACGAGATCGGCGCGCGCGATGCCGTCAGCGCCGAGCAGTGTTGATCGCAAGTCGGCCGAGAATGTCCCGATACCGCACGCTCGCGGCGGGTAGGTGGAGACGATCGCTGTCCGCACGCGCTAGCTCTGCGAGCGCGCGCGCACGGGCACGAGGCGTCCGGTCATCCGCTGCGGCTCCTGCAGGCCTCCGCGAATCGACTCTCGCTTGCCCAGCAATCCGTTGGTGCCCGCGCGCAGACGCTCGAGCACACGCTTCAGGCTCTTCCTCATGTGTCGCTCCCTTTGGCGACTCCCCAGAACAGCAAGCGGCGGGCTCGTGTGGGAGTCAGAACACGGGGACGCT
>DATKRA010000050.1:0-14247 GCA_035532455.1 Gaiellaceae bacterium
TCGACGACCGCGAAGTCGACCTGCGACTCGTTCACGTCGGGCGGCAGCACGTCGATGCCGAGCTCGTCGCACGCGGCGACGTAGAACGGCACCTTGTCCTTCGTGTTCATGACGGAGGAGATGAGCGCGGCCATGTACTCGCGTGCGTGGTTCGCGCGGAGCCACGCCGTGCGGTACGACGTCAGCGCGTAGCAGGCGGCGTGCGACTTGTTGAACGAGTAGTCCTGCGACTTCTCCATGTCGGCCCACAGCTGCTGCGCAACGGATGCGGCGGTCCCGCTCGCCGCACAGCCCTCGAGGAACTTCGTCTTGAGGGACGCCATGAGGGAGTGGATCTTCTTGCCGATCGCCTTGCGCAGGTCGTCGGCCTCGGCGGGCGTGAAGCCGGCGAGCCGCTTGGCGATCTCCATGTACTGCTCCTGGTAGATGCAGATGCCGTACGTGGAGGACGTGATCTCCTTGAGGCGCTCGTCGGCGTACGTGACGACTTCGCGGCCGTTCTTGCGCGCCGCGTAGCTCGGGATGTACTGCATCGGGCCCGGCCGGTAGAGCGCGCCGATCGCGATCAGGTCGTCGAACTCCGTCGGCTTGATCAGCCGCAGCGCTTCACGCATCCCTGAGCCCTCGAACTGGAAGACGCCGATCGACTCGCCGCGCGCGAGCATCGCGTACGTCTTCCGGTCGTCGAGCGGGATCGCGCCGATGTCGGGGATGCCGGCAAGCTGGCACGCCTTGTCGATCACGTCGAGGTTGCGGAGGCCGAGGAAGTCGATCTTGAGGAGGCCGATCGACTCGATCACCGTGCCGGAGAACTGCGTCACGATTTCCTGGTCGGCGCCCTTCTGCTGGAGCGGGACGAGGTTCATGAGCGGCTCGGCGCCGATCACGACGGCGGCGGCGTGGATGCCGTCCTGCCGCGTCAGTCCCTCGAGCGGCTTCGCGAGGTCGACGATCTCCTTCGCGGCGGGGTCGGCGTCGTACGCCTGCTTCAGCTCGGTGCCCGGCTTGAGGCAGTCGTCGAGCGTCTGGCCGGGGCCTTCGGGGATGAGCTTGGCGATCCGGTCGACCGTGCCGTACGGGTGCTCGAGGACGCGGCCGGCGTCGCGGACCGCGGCGCGGGCGGCCATCGTCCCGAACGTGATGATCTGGGCGACGCGGTCGCGGCCGTAGCGCTCGCGCGCGTAGTTGATGACGCGCTCGCGGCCCTCGACGGCGAAGTCGAGATCCATGTCCGGCATCGACTTCCGGCCGGGGTTGAGGAAGCGCTCGAAGAGCAGGTCGTACGCGAGCGGGTCGAGGTCGGTGATCTCGAGGCAGTAGGCGACGAGGCTGCCGGCGGCGGAGCCGCGGCCGGGGCCGACGCTGACGCCGTTCCGCCGCGCGAACGCGATGAGGTCCGCGACGATCAGGAAGTAGTCGGAGAAGCCCATCTCCTTGATCGTCTTCAGCTCGAACTGGAGACGCTCGCGCATCGCCGGCGTGACGTTCCCGTAACGCTTCTGCGCGCCGGCCTCGACGAGCTCGACGAGGTACTCGAACGCGTCGCGGCCGTCCGGAGTGTCGAACTTCGGCAGCAGGATCCGGTCGAGCTCGATCTCGACGTTGCAGCGCTCGGCCACCTCGAGCGTGCGCCGCATCGCGTCGTCGAGGCCCGGGAAGTCGAGCGCCATCTCCTGCGGCGTCTTGAAGTAGAAGTGGTCGGTCTCGAATTTCCAGTGGTTGGGGTTCTTGAGCGAGTCGCCCGACTGGATGCAGAGCAGCGCTTCGTGGGCGCGCGCATCCTCGGCGCGGAGGTAGTGGACGTCGCCCGTCGCTACCGTCGGCAGGCTGCGCTTCGCGGCGAGCGCGACGAGTTCGGGCAGGATCCTCGCCTGGACGTCGAGGTGCGCGTTCTGGAGCTCGACGTAGACGCTGTCGCGCCCGAAGATCTGCTCGAGCCGGTCGAGCTCGGCCTCGGCGTCGGTCGGGCGGCTCTCCTCGAGCGCCTTGGACACGCGGCCGGAGAGGCAGCCGGAGAGCGCGATCAATCCCGAGCCGTGGGTCTGGAGCAGCTCCCAGTCGACGCGCGGCTTGTAGTAGTAGCCCTCGAGATAGCCGAGCGACGAGAGGCGGATGAGGTTCGCGTAGCCCTCGTTCGTCTCCGCTAGCAGCGTGAGATGCGCCTGCCCCTTCTGCTGGGCGTGCCGGTCGTCGGTGACGTACACCTCGCAGCCGATGAGCGGCTTCACGCCTTCCTTGCGCGCCGCCTTGTAGAGGTCGACCGCGCCGGCGAGCGAGCCGTGATCCGTGAGCCCGACCGCCGGCATCTCGAGCTCGGCCGCCCGCTTGGCGAGGTCCGGGATCCGGCACGCCCCGTCGAGGATCGAGTACTCCGAGTGGACGTGGAGGTGGACGAAGGGCGCTTCGGGCACGGGAGTCCGATCGTACTCCCGTGCCCGGAGGACACCCGAATTCGCTCTACGTCACTTGCAGTTCTGTGCGGCCCAGGTGCTGAGATGCTGCTCGGCCTGCTTGAGCTTCGTCGTGTTGAACACCTTCGCCGCGTTTGCGAGCGCCGACAGCTGCGCGGCCGTCGGCGGCGTCTTCGAGCCGATGTTGTACCCGGAGCTCTGGAGCGCTTGCAGATAGCTGGAGAACGCGGTCGCGAACGTCTGGAAGTCGCCTTTGATGGCGGACGGCGCCGCATTTGCGAGCGCCTGAAGCTCCTGCGACTCGGTCTGGAGCGCCGTTGCCGCGTTCCCGGAGCTCGGGTTCATCGCGCCGGCGATCTTCGCCGCGAGACCGGCGAACTGGAGGCAGTTCTTCGCGCTCGCGAAGTTCGTCCCCGAACTGCCGGTGGTCGTCTGCTGCGTCGTCGTCTGCTGCGTCGTCGTCTGCTGCGTCTGCCCGGCCGAGCTCGGACTGCTGCCGCCGCCGCAACCGGCGACGAGAACCGCAAGCCCGGCGACAACGGCTGCGACGACGAGCCCGTGCCGAATCGAATCCCTCTTCGCCATGCTGGCCCTCCCCTCGGCCTGCAGCCGCCCACCCCCGCCTCGCCGTCCGCGCCGGGATGCCGCAGGTTTCGACGTCGATTGCCACGCGGACAACGCGACCCTATTCCTTCGCGCTCGGATGTCAAAGCGACGAAGGCGTCAGCCGATGAGGATGCTCCTCTCCGCTGCCCCGGCGAGTCGCCTGTCCGCCGTGACGAGCCGCGCATCGAGACGCTCGGCGAGCACGAGGTATGCCGCGTCGTAGACGCTGAGCGTCCGCTCGGCCGCGATCGCGAAGGGACAACCGACCGTCTTCGGCTCGGAGCCGGGCGGGGCGTGCTGCCGCGCCGCGACGACCAGATCAACACCCTCGCATCGAAAGGGAAACTGACGATCAAGGACACGGGAGATTGCCGACCCGCGCGGCTACTGGGACACTCTCGGCTTGACCCGGCGTCGCCTCCCCCTCGTCGCGCTCATCGTCGCCGTGCTCCTCGCGGTCGTCGCGCTCGTCGCGCACGGCCGGCCGCTGAGCTCCGGCGGCGGCAGCGGCGCGGGGCCGAGCGCCACGTTCTGGGACTACGCCTTCACGACGCTCGTCGTCTTCGAGATCCTCGCGTTCGTCGGCGCGATCTGGGTGTTCTGGAACTTCCGCCCCGACGTCAGGATCCGGAAGTCGTCTCCGGGCGGGACGCTGCGGGCGCTCGTGTTCCTGCTCGCCTTCTTCGGATTGCTCTTCTACGCCGAGCTGCACTTCTTCCATGGGCACGGCCTGCCGACGACCAGAGAGCCGATCCAGAAGCAGCCCGGCAAGCAAGGCGGCCCGCCCCGGAAGCACGCGAGCCAACAGCTCGCCGTCCAGTGGGGGGAGATCGTCGTCGTACTCGCGCTCGTAGCCGCCGGCGGTGCGGTGTACGTCGTGCGGCGGAAGCAGCTCGGCCAATCGCCGCGGCGCGTGCGTCTCGGGACGGCGCCGGAGACGGTGGCCGCCGCGCTCGACGAGTCGCTCGACGACCTGCGCAGCGATCCCGACCTGCGGCGCGCGATCGTGGCCGCGTACGCGCGGATGGAGAAGGCGCTCGCGGCTGTCGGCATGCCGCGCGATCCCGCCGAGGCGCCGCGCGAGTACCTCGAGCGCGTCCTGCTCTCCCTCGACGCGAGCGCCGGCGCGGTCCGCAGTCTCACCGACCTCTTCGAATGGGCTAGGTTCAGCCACCATGAGCCGGAACCGTCGATGAGGGACGAGGCCGTCGACGCGCTCGTCGCCGTCCGCGACGAGCTGCGCGCGCGGGAGCCGGTGGTGACATGGTGAATCGCCGTCGCTTCCTGCTCTCGGCCGTGCTCGCGCTCGTCACGCTCGCCGCGCTGCTTGCCATCCGCCCGCTCCCCACGGCGCGCGCGCTCGCGGTCTGGATCCTGCTGGTCGCGGCCCTCGCGCTCCATGCGCTCGCGCGCGGCCGTGGCGACGACGCGTCTCGAGGGGCCGAGCGCTTCGAGGCCGCGCTGCACCCTCCGGACCGACCCGCGACCGAGCCGGCTCAGCTCCTGCGGATGGAACGGGAGCTCGTCCTCGGCATGGCGAGCGCCGGCCATGCGTCGCACCGGCTCCTGCCGCGCCTGCGGACGGTTGCGGCCGCGCGGCTCGGCTCCCGGCACGGGATCGAGCTCGACCGCCGGCCCGACGCCGCGCGTGCGGTGCTCGGCGACGACGTCTGGGAGCTCCTGCGCCCCGACCGCCCGGAGCCGGAGGACCGGCACGGGCCGGGAGTGGCACGCAGCCGCGTCGTCGCAGTCATCGAGCGGCTGGAGGCGCTGTGACGTCGCTCGCGGACGTGCGCGACCTGTCCGACCGGCTCCTCACGGAAGTCGAGAAGGCGGTCGTCGGCAAGCGCGCGCAGCTCGAGCTCGTGCTGCTCGCGCTCCTGAGCGACGGCCATGTGCTGCTCGAGGACTTCCCCGGGCTCGCGAAGACGTTGCTGGCGCGCTCGTTCGCGCAGGCCACGTCGCTGCGCTTCTCCCGGATCCAGTTCACGCCGGACCTGATGCCGGGCGACGTCACGGGCTCGCAGATCTTCGATCAGCGGACCACCGACTTCGTCTTCCGGCCCGGGCCGGTCTTCGCGAACCTCCTCCTCGCCGACGAGATCAACCGCGCCCCACCGAAAACGCAGGCGGCGCTGCTCGAGGCGATGCAGGAGCGCCAGGTGACGATCGACGACACGACGCACCGGCTCGAGCCGCCTTTCCTCGTGCTCGCCACGCAGAACCCGATCGAGTACGAGGGGACGTATCCGCTGCCCGAGGCGCAGCTCGACCGATTCCTCGTGCGCATCTCCATCGGCTACCCGGCCCACGCGGACGAGGTCGAGATGATCCGGCGCCGGCTCGAGCGCGGCGTGGACGAGGTCGAACTCGAGCCGGTCGTCGACGGACCGACGCTCCGCGCGATGCAGGCCGCGCTCGAGCAGGTCTACGTCTCGGAGGCGATCGAGGGGTATGTCGTCGACATCGTGGCGGCGACCCGGGAGGCGCGGCAGCTCGCCGTCGGCGCGAGCCCGCGCGGCAGCCTTGCCCTGGTGAAGCTCTCCCGCGCCAAGGCGGCGCTCGACGGCCGTGACTTCGTCATCCCCGAGGACGTGAAGGCGGTCGCCGTGCCGGCGCTCGCGCACCGGCTGACGGTCCGGCCGGAGCTCTGGGTGCAGCGCCTGCGGGGAGAGGACGTGATCGCCGACGTGCTCGAGAGCGTCCCGACGCCGCCGGCGGAGGACGTCGCGCGGCGCGCGAGCGCGTGACGCGCTTCACCTCGGAGCGGGTCCCGGCCTACACGGCGCTCGGCGCCCTCGGCCTGATCGCCGGGCTCGCGCTCGGCCGCGTCGAGCCCGTCGCGCTCGCCGCACCGTTCCTCCTCGCGGTCGTCGCCGCCGCGTTACTCGGGGAGAAGCCGGAGGTGTCGATCCGCCTCGAGCTCGACCGCGAGACCGCTCTCGAGGGAGACGACATCGTGGCGACCGCCGAGGTGTCGAGCCCGCGCGCCGTCGCACGGTGCGAACTACTGCTCGAGCTTCCGCCCGAGCTCGCGCTCGAGGGCAGCCCGGTTCGTGCGCTTCGGCTCCCGGCGGGCGAGCCGCAGACCGTGACGTTCGTGCTGCGGTGCGAGCGCTGGGGCGCTTTCCGCGTCGGGCCGCTGCTCCTCCGCGCGCCGGACGAGCTCGGCTTCCGCACGTGGGAGGGCTCGGGAGGCGCGCCGCACGCACTTCGCGTCTATCCGCGGGAGGAGACGCTCCGCTCGCTCGTCGCGCCGCTCGAGACGCAGGTCTTCGCGGGGAACCAGGTCTCGCGGGTGCGCGGCGAAGGCATCGAGTTCGCCGACCTGCGCGAGTGGCAGCCCGGCGATCGTGTCCGGCGAATCAACTGGCGTGCGAGCGCGCTGCGCCGGTCGCTCTGGGTGAACGAGCAGCATCCCGAGCGGAACACCGACGTCATCCTCTTCCTCGACAGCTTCGCCGAGGTCAGGGCGGGCGGCCGCAGCACGCACGACCAGGCGGTGCGCGCGGCGGCGACGCTGGCACGCCGCTACCTCGAACGGCGGGACCGGGTCGGGCTGATCGGCTTCGGCGGAAGCCTCTCCTGGCTGCTGCCGCAGACCGGCCTACGGCAGCACTACGCGATCGTGGACGTGCTCCTGCGCAGCGACATCGTCCACAGCTATGCGCAGCGCGGCGTCGACGTCCTCCCGCCGCGCACGCTCCCCCCGAAGGCACTCGTTCTCGCCCTGACGCCGCTCCTCGACGACCGCTCGGTCACCACGCTCCTCGACCTGCGCGGACGCGGATACGACCTCGTCGTCGTCGAAGTCTCGCCCGTCGAGGCCGCGGCCCCCGCTCCCGGCGATCCGCTCGAGCTCGCGTACCGGCTGTGGCGGCTCTCGCGCGAGGCGATGCGCTGGCAGTTCGAGCAGATAGGCGTCCCGGTCGTGAGTTGGCGGGAGTCCGCGCCGCTCGCGGCCCCGCTCGAGGAGGTGAGCGCATTCAGGCACCTCGCCAGGCCCGCGTAGCTCTCGCCTCGGGAGCGGCGGTGGCGTACGGCGCCGCGATCGCGGACGCGCTCGTGCGCGCCCGCTTCGACCGCTGGCTGCTCGTTCCCGGCGCCGCGGCAGGCGGGCTCTTCCTCCTCGCTGCGCTCGTGTTCCGCAAGCGCCTGCTCGGCCTGGCGCTCGCGCTCGGCGGCGCGACGTTCGTCGCCGGCGCCGCCGGTTCCGGACGAAGCGTCGACGCGACGGCACCGCTCGTGGCCGTTCTTCTCCTCCTCTGCGGCGAGCTTGCGGGCTGGTCGTTCGACGCGCGCCTGCCGTTGCGGGCGGATCCGGGACTCACGTGGCGACGGGCGGCGGCCACGGCCCTCCTCGCGCTCGCCGGCCTCGGGGCGGCGACCCTCGTCGTCGCGCTCAGCGCCGCGCCGCCGGGACACGGGCTCGCGTGGACAGCTATCGGCGCTGCAGCCGCGGTGGCGGTCGCGGCGCTCGGCGTCACGCTCGCGCGGCGCTGACTCCTCAGTCCACGACGTAGGCCATGAGGATGGAGTCGACGTACTCGCCGTCGCCGCGGCGGTAGTGGCCCTTGCGATAGCCCTCCCGCTCGAAGCCGAACGCCTCGTACAACGCGATCGCGGCCTCGTTCCAGGGGAACACGTGGAGCTCGAGCTTGCGCACTCCGGCGTCTCGCGCCCAGGAGACCGCCGCCTCGAGCAGCGCCCGTCCCACGCCCTGGCGCCGGGCGGAGATCGCGACCATCAGCCCGACGTCGGCGACGTGCGCGCTCGCGGGATGCGGGTCGCGGCCGACGGAGAGGCGGCCGACGATCACGCCGTCGTCCCGCTCGGCGACGAAGACGGCGGCGTGCGCGTAGCGGCGCAGCGCCTTGAGATAGCGGCGCTCGTCGGCAGGGCTCCTCCACTCGCCGGCGATGCTGATGAGCCAGCCCTCCGGCTCGGAGCTCACGGCGTCGGCGAGCCGCGCGAGCTGCTCGGCGTCGGACGGGTCGGCCTCGCGGATGCGGAAGTTCACGGGCCGAGCGTACGCTTGGCCCATGCTGGCGCGCCATCGTGACGCGCTCGTCGCCGCAGCGGCCGCCGGCTCCGTCGCGGCGCTGCTCGCGTGGCTCGGGCCGCCCGGCACCGACTTCGCCGCGCATGCGTACGAGCGCGCGCTCTTCCTCCGCCACGGCTTCGTCCTCTGGGACAACTACTGGTACGCGGGCCGGTACAGCTTCGTCGGCTACAGCGTCCTCTACTACCCGCTCGCGGCGGTGCTCGGGATCCGGCTGCTCGCGGCGCTCGGCGCCGCGGTGGCGGCGTTCGCGTTCGCCGGTCTCCTCGGCGCTCGGTGGGGAGCCGCGGCGCGCTGGCCGAGCGGCGCGTTCGCCGCGCTCTGGGGCGGCTTCGTGCTCACCGGGGCATTCCCGTTCGCGCTCGGCGTCACCTTCGCGCTGCTCGCCCTCCGTATGTTGCAGGCGCGCCGGCGCCGGCTCTTCGCGCTCTGCGTCCTCCTGACGCTCGCCTCGAGTCCGGTCGCGCTCGTCCTGCTCGGCATCGTTCTCCTCGGTCTCGCCGCCGCGTGCGGCTGGCAGCGTGGCCCGGCGGTCGCGGTCGGAGCCGCGGTCGCGACTGAGCTCGTGCTGCTTCTCCTCTTCCCCAACGGCGGCCACTATCCGTTCCCCACCGCGGAGGCCGGCGCCGCGCTCGGCTTCTGCGCCGCCGGGCTCGCGTGCACGTGGCGCGTCGACGAGGCGCGCCTGCTCCGACCGGTCTTTGCCGCCTACGCCGTCGCCGTTGCGGCCGTCTGGATCGTGCCGACCGACCTCGGAGAGAACGTCGCGCGGCTCCGCTACGTCGCCTTCCCGGTCGCGCTCCTCGTCCTCGCGCTGCGCCGGTGGCGGCCCGTACCCGTCGCCGTCCTCGTTGCGGCTGCTGCGCTCGCGTGGAACGTCGCGCCGCTCGTCGCCGGCTGGAACCGCGGCGCCTCGGACGTGACGAAGAGCGCCGCCGTCTGGCGGGCGCCGCTCGCGTGGCTCCACACCCACCTCCCGCCCGGCTACCGCGTCGAAGCCGTCGACACGACCGCGCACTGGCCCGCGTACTACCTCCCGGAGTCGGGCATCCCGATCGTCCGCGGCTGGTTCCGGCAGGAGGACTTCCCGACGAACGCGATCCTCTACGGACGCTTCACTGCGGCGGAGTACGTCGACTGGCTGCACTCGCTCGGCGTCCGCTACGTCGTGCTCTCGGATGCGCCGCCCGATTACAGCTCGCGGCGCGAGGCGGCGATCGTCCCCCGGGTGTTGCGCCGCGTGTTCTCGTCGCCGCCCGTCGCGATCTACGCGGTGCCCCGGCCGCGCGCGATCACCACCGCCACCGTGCTCTCGTTCCGCGAATCGAGCCTCACACTCCGCGTGGCGCGCGCGGGCGCGTACCGGATCGCCGTCCAGTGGTCGCCGTACTGGCGCGCCTCGAGCGGCACGCTGTCGCGCACGAGCGACGGGATGACCGAGCTGCGGACGAGCGGCGCGGCCACCGTCCGGCTGACCTTCCGGTTCGGCTAGACGCGTGATGTGAACTCGAGCGCCGCCGCATATTCACACCAGGCCTGTAGCTCGCCCGCGGTGAGGGGTGTCCGCTACGGCCACGTCTCGTCGTCAGACGACTGGACGTGGCCCGAACGGCCGGGCGCCGCCAAGACAAGCCGCGATCTCCGTCGGCCATGTCCACCCCGAACCCGTCCTGGCGTCAGACGACTGGACGTGGCTCTTCCAGACAGGAGGGGCGCGGAGTGAGGAGGTCGAGCCCGTCCGGGCGCGGGCCCCGTTCACATCAGCCGTCTAGTCCGTTTCGCGGACGAGCTCGCCGAGTTGCTTGCGGTTCGCGCGCGCCGACCACTCCTCGGCCGTGCGAGACGCGTGTGGCTTCGCGGGATAGCCGAAGGAGATGACCGCCTTGACCTCGCCGCCGCAGATCTCAGCTGCGGCGTCGGGATCGCGCATCCCGTTCGGGCACGAGCCGACTCCCGCGGCCCACGCGGCGAGCATCATGTTCTGGGAGCAGCGACCGGTGTCGAAACCGCCCGCGTCGCCGACGATCGCGACGACGAGCGTCGCGGTGCGGACGTTCTCCGGCGCGTAGACCGCGTCGGCGAGCCGCTCCTGTGCGGCGCCCGACACGACGACGAACTCCCACTTCTGCGTGTTCCGCGAGCTGCCCGAGAGGCGGCCCGCGTCGAGGATCCGGTCGCGCACGCCGGACGGAATCGGCGTCGCGGCATAGTCGCGCACGTCCCGCTTCGAGGCGATCGCGAGAGAAACGTCCATGCCGGGATCGTGCCTGGCGGCCTCCGACCTGTGCGGAGGCCGCGCGCCACCGCCACGGCCCTCGACGCTGGCGCGAGCCGCCGTCGGCGGCTCGCTTGCCGAGCGAGCGGAAAGCGCAGCGCAGGCCGCCGCGCGCGAAGCGCGCGCCGGACAAGCGAAGCGGGCGAAGCGGGAAACTCAGTCGCGCATAAAGGCCGGGACGTCGAGATCGTCGTCCCCGCTCGACTTGCGTCCGATTCCCGGGAGAGACCAACCCGAGCCCTCGCCCCGCGTCGCCCGCCGGCCACGCCCGCCGAAGCCGGTCGCGACGACGGTGACCCAGACCTGGCCGGTGAGCCGTTCGTCCACGGTCGCGCCGAAGATGATGTTCGTGTCGTCCATCGCCGCCGAGCGGATCGCCTCGGCGGCCTCGTTCACCTCGACGAGCGAGAGGTCGTCGCCGCCCGCGATGGAGAGGAGGATGCCGGTCGCGCCGGTGATCTCGGCGTCGATGAGCGGCGAGCGCAGTGCACGCTCGGCCGCTTCCCGCGCGCGGATCTCGACGCCGGCGGAGGAGAAGCCGATGCCCATGAGGGCCGACTCCGAGTTGGCCATGATCGTCCGCACGTCCGCGAAGTCGAGGTTGATGAGCCCCGGCATCGTGATGAGGTCCGTGATGCCCTGGACGCCCTGGCGGAGGACGTCGTCGGCGACCTTGAACGCGTCGAGCATCGAGGTCGAGCGCTCGAGCACCTCGAGCAGCCGGTCGTTCGGGATGACGATCGTCGTGTCGCACGCGGCGCGGAGATCGGCGACGCCCTTCTCCGCCTGGCTGCGCCGCTTCGTCCCCTCGAACTTGAACGGCGTGGTGACGATGCCGACCGTGAGCGCGCCGAGCTCGCGCGCGATCTTCGCGACGACAGGCGCCGCGCCGGAGCCGGTGCCGCCGCCCTCGCCGGCGGCGACGAACACCATGTCGGCACCGCGGAGTTCCTGGCGGAGCTCGTCGTAGTCCTCCTCCGCCGCCCGCCGACCGACGTCCGGATCGGAGCCCGAGCCGAGGCCCTGGGTCAGCTCGTGGCCGATGTGGATCTTCACCGGCGCGTCGCTCACGTGAAGCGCCTGCATGTCGGTGTTGACGGCGACGAACTCGACCTGCGTGATGCCGGCGTCGATCATCCGGTTCACGGCGTTGATGCCCGCGCCTCCGACGCCGATCACCTTGATCACGGCGAGGTACGCGCCGGAGTCGGCGGCGGCCGCGCGATGGAGAGTGGGCGGCGCCTCGGGCATCGGCTCGAGGAAGCGGGACGCGGGAGGCGGCTCCGGCATCTTGGTCTCCGGGGCCGGCGCAACGGCTTCAGGCTCCACGGTCTCTTCCTCCCAGCTCGGGACGTGCTCGACCGTCCGCTCCTCTGGCTCGGCGGTGGCGGCCGGCTCGGGCGGTGGCGCGACGACGGTGTCCTCGATGGACTGTTGCTCCGGAGCCTCGCCGCTCTGCTCTGCGGGCTGTTTCTGGGCCTGCTTCTGCGCGGCCTCGGTCGCCTTGAAGAGCTCCGCCAGCGGACCTTCACGCATGCTCGCGCGCCGACGCGCCATCGAGCACCTCCTTTGCAAGCTGGCGATACATGAATGCGGCATCGCCGCTCGGGTCGTACTTCAGGATGGACTGCCCCTTCACCGGCGCCTCCGCATAGCGCACCGTCTTGCGGATCTTCGTCTCGAGCACGAGGTCGCCGAAGTTCTCCCTCAGGATCTCGACCGCCTCGCGCGAGTGGAGGAGCCTCTTGTCGAACATCGTCGGCAGGATGCCCTGAATCGCGACCGCCGGGTTGAGGTTCTCGCGAATCATCGTCAGCGTGTTCTCGAGCTGGACGAGACCGCGGAGTGAGAGGTACTCGCACTGGACGGGGACAATGACGCCCTGGGCCGCGACGAACGCGTTGATCGTCAGCAGGCCGAGCGACGGCGGCGTGTCGATGAGGATGTAGTCGTAGCTCTCCTGCACCGGCGCGAGCGCCTTCTCGAGGGCGCGCTCGCGGCCAATCATCGACGAGAGTGAGAGCTCGGCGCCGGCGAGGTCGATCGACGCGACGCCGACGTCGATCTCGTTCGTGCGGATGATCTCGGTGATCGGGAGCCGGTGGACGAGGACGTCGAACATCGAGCGGTCGATCTCGTCGGGGTTCCAACCCTGCGACATCGTCAGGTTCCCCTGCGGGTCGAGGTCGATCGCGAGGACGCGCTTGCCCTGCTCCGCGAGCGCGACGCCGAGGTTGAGCGTCGTCGTCGTCTTGGCGACGCCGCCCTTCTGGTTCGCGAAGGCGATGGTTCTCGCCGTCGTCGTCGGACCGCTATCCACGGTCCGATCCTGCGGACGCGGCAATAACCGAGTGAGCACCATCCCGGCTGACCTTTCGCAGCCGCGCTACCGACTCCTGCACGGGTAGGTTCCGCACGATGATGCGTAGGCTCGACGGAGCATCCCAAAGAGCGGAGGCGGCGGCTCGGCCGGCGCCGGAGCGGAGGCCAGCGAGGAAGTGGCGCGTGTTGATCGTCGTGTGCGTGGCGGTGTTCATGCTCCTCCTCGACATCACGGTAGTCAACGTCGCGCTGCCGAATATCCAAAAAGAGCTGAACACGTCGTTCACCGACCTGCAGTGGGTGGTGGACGCGTACGCGCTGACGCTCGCGGCGACGATTCTCAACGCCGGCTCGCTCGGCGACCTGCTCGGGCGGAAGCGCGTCTTCCTCGTCGCGATCACGCTGTTCACGCTCGCCTCGGCGCTGTGCGGCGCGGCGACCTCGCCGATCTTCCTCATCCTCGCGCGCGGCCTCCAGGGGATCGGCGGTGCCGGGATGTTCGCCGTCTCGCTCGCGATCATCGCCCAGGAGTTCCACGGCCGCGAGCGCGGCACGGCGTTCGGGATCTGGGGTGCGACGGTCGGGCTCGCCGTGGCGATCGGGCCTTTGGTCGGCGGAGCGCTGACGACCTATGCCGGCTGGCGGTGGATCTTCTTCGTCAACGTCCCGATCGGCATCGCCGTCGTCGCGGGCGGCATCTACGAACTGCACGAAACGCGAAACGAGGAGCACGGCGGCGTCGATGTGCCGGGACTCGTGACGCTGAGCTCGGGCCTGTTCGCGCTTGTGCTCGGGCTGTTCCGCGGCGCCGACTGGGGTTGGTCGAGCGGGCGGGTCGTCGGTCTGTTCTCGGCTGCCGCGGCGCTACTCGTCGCGTTCGCGGCGATCGAGCTGCGGCAGGAGTCGCCGATGTTCGACCTCCGCCTGTTCCGTATCCCGACGTTCGTCGGCGCGCAGATCACGGCCTTCGCGATGTCGGCGGGGATGTTCGCGCAGTTCCTGTTCTTGTCGATCTACCTGGAGAACGTCGTCGGCAACTCCGCGGTCCGGACGGGCGTGATCTTCCTTCCGCTTTCACTCGTCTCGTTCGTCGTTGCGCCGATCGCGGGACGGCTGTCGGCGCGCTTCCCGGTGAGGATCTTCCTCGGCGGCGGCCTGGCGTTAGTGGGCGTGGCGCTGTTGCTGATGCACGGCTTGACGCTCTCGTCGACCGCGTCAGCGCTCATCCCGGGCTTCGTGGTCGGCGGGATCGGGGTCGGGATGGTCAACGCGCCCCTCGCCGCAACGGCGGTCAGCGTTGTCGAACCGCAGCGCGCCGGCATGGCGTCGGGGATCAACAACACCTTCCGCCAGGTCGGGATCGCGACGGGGATCGCCGCGCTCGGTGCTCTCTTCCAGAGCCGGATCGCGTCCTCTCTCGCTGGTGCAGGCCCCTTCCTGGGAGTCGCTTACCCGACGGCGCAGGGGGTTGCATCGGGCAACGTCCACGGACTGCAGGGCGGGAACGCTGCCATGAGCGCGTTCATCTACGGCATGAACTCGATCCTCCTCGTCGCTGCGTTCGTCCTCTT
>DATKRA010000051.1:0-27645 GCA_035532455.1 Gaiellaceae bacterium
ATCGAGAAGGACGAGGTCGGCGAGGAAGGCCCGTTCGGCGACCACACCGGCTACTACACGGCCGCCGAGCCGTTCCCCGTCTTCCACGTCACCGCCATGACGATGCGGAACGGCGCGATCTATCCGTCGATCGTCGTCGGCAAGCCGCCGCAGGAGGACGCGTGGCTCGGCAAGGCGACCGAGCGGATCTTCCTGCCGGCCGTGCGCACGACGCTGCCCGAGATCGTCGACTACGACCTACCGGTCGCGGGCGTCTTCCACAACATCGCGATCGTCTCGATCAAGAAGGCGTTCCCCGGCCACGCCGCGAAGGTCATGCACGCGCTCTGGGGGCTCGGGATGCTGAGCCTCACGAAGTGCGTCGTCGTCGTCGACGCGGAGGTCGACGTCCACGACTACGAGCAGGTGCTCTTCTACGCCGGCGCGAATGTCGACCCGAAGCGCGACGTGATCGTCTCCGAAGGGCCGCTCGACCATCTCGACCACGCGCCGGAGCGGCAGTTCTACGGCGGCAAGCTCGGGATCGACGCGACCGCGAAGTGGCCGGAGGAGGGCGCGCGCCCGTGGCCGGAGGAGATCGAGATGAGCGAGGAGATCAAGGAACGCGTCACTCGTCGCTGGGCCGAGTATTTCTAGCCCGATCGAAATCTACGCCGACGCCTTCGTCGCGCCCGGGCGCTGGGAACTGGTTTCGCGCCCCGTCGTCCGCATCGGCTCGGGGCTGCGCGGAGTCGCGGTGGTTCGGCGGCTCGTCACCGACGACTCCGGTTACGACGAGCTCGCCAACGACGCTTCGCCCGCCCGCTGGGGAGCCGTCATAGCCTTCGAGCAAGCCGTACGCTGCAACGAGTTCCTGCGCAGCCGGCCCGGCACGAGCGCGGGCGGAACGGAGCTCGCGATGGTGCTGCGCGACATGCGGCCTGCCGCCCTCGGCGTCCGCCTGCCACGTGTTCGGGGAGTACGCGCAGATCTTTTTCGTCGCCACCGAGCCGGCCTGGCGCCGCCAGGGCATCGGCAGCGCGATGACCGTCGGCGCGCTGCAAGCCGCGGCCGCCCAGGGAGCGCGGCAGGCCATCCTCGATTCGACAGAGGCCGGAGCCTCGGTCTACAGGGGGCTCGGATTCGAGCCGGTCGGGATGGTCACCCGGTACGCCTGCGCCGACTGACCGGCGCGCCAGTTCCCCGCTCGCAGCATCCCCGTTTCCGATAAGACTTCGCCTTGGTGGAGCCGGAACACCAGCGTCCCGACGAGCCGCATCTGCCGGCTCCGACACTTTGGCCGATCGGCTTCGCCATCGGCATCGTCGTCGCGCTCGTCGGGCTGATCATCAACCCGACGCTCGTCTCGCCGATCGGCGTGGCGATCGCGATCGTCTTCGGCTTCCTCTGGGCGCGCGAGGCAACCGCGGAGCTGCGCGGCGAACCGATCCACGTGGAGCCGGAGCGGCGCGAGGCGACCGAGGTTGCGGTCGGGCACGTCGAGCCCGCCGGCGTGACCCGCAGCCGTTTCCTCGAAGGCGCGACGCTCGGCCTCGGCGGCGTGATCGGCGGCTTGATCACCGTTCCGGTCGCCGGGTTCGCGATCCTGCCGTCGTTCCTCGGCCAGAAGCAGCACAAGGTCGATCTCGGGCCGCTCTCGACCTTCCCCGTCGGCGAGTGGTTCATCGCGACGTTCACGAGTGACCCGGCGGAGGGCGAGGTCTCGAACCGCACCGCCTTCGTCCGCAACAACGGGACGGTCAACGACCCGACGACGAAGAAGCAGGTGCCGAGCTTCACGATCATCTCCAACCACTGCGTCCACCTCGGCTGCCCGGTGCAGGCGAACGGCCCGACGAGCACGTACATCGGCAAGCCGGTCGTCAACGAGCACACGGCGAACGGCAAGGTGCGGCTCGAGCCGGTGATCCCGGCCGGCTACGGCTGCCCGTGCCACGGCGGCCAGTACGACCCCGAGGGGAACCGCACCGCCGGCCCGCCGGTCCGCGCGCTCGACCG
The DNA here is from genome assembly GCA_035532455.1 of Gaiellaceae bacterium. Classification (GTDB taxonomy): domain Bacteria; phylum Actinomycetota; class Thermoleophilia; order Gaiellales; family Gaiellaceae; genus Palsa-739. The sequence continues at coordinate 1,999 of DATKRA010000051.1, forward strand.
CTACGACTTCGAGATCGACAACGGGCGGCTCGTCCTCCTGAGCACGTACTCGGTCTCGCATGTCGTCGGCACCGGCGCCACGGCGAAGATCTACAAGTACGGGGAGGTCGGCCCGGGCGAGCACGTCGACGGTCCCGAGCAGTGGTTCTATCCCCTCCAGCCGCCGCATCACTAATGGCTTTGCGGCGCCCACCGACGAAGGCAGAGCTCCGGCGGCAGCAGGTCGAGGAGCTCGTCATGTATCCGCTCGACTGGCTCGAGGAGAGGTCGGGACTCGTCGGCGGCGTCAAGTACTTCCTCTTCCGCAACGTCCCATCGGACATCAACTGGATGCAGACGCTCGGCTCCGCCGCGCTCACCGCCTTCCTCGTGCAGGCGATCACCGGCGTGATCCTCGCGATGTACTACGTGCCGTCGGCGGCGACCGACCCGGTGACCGGGAAGCCCGTCGCGTGGGAGTCGATCGACAACATCACGAACCACCTGACGATGGGCTGGCTCGTGCGCGGCATGCACCGCTGGGGTGCGAGCGTTTTCATCATCCTCATGTTCCTCCACATGGGCCGCGTCTTCCTGTTCGGCGCGTACAAGTACCCGCGCGAGCTCAACTGGATCGTCGGCGTCCTCATCCTCGTGTCGGGGATGATGGAGGGGTTCACCGGCTACCTGCTGCCGTGGGATCAGACCGCGTACTGGGCGAGCGTCGTCGGGATCAACCTCAACGGGACGGCGCCGTTCCTGGGCCCGTGGCTCGCGCAGTTCTTACGTAGCGGCCAGGACATCACCGGCGCGACACTGACGCGCTTCTACTCGCTCCACATGCTCCTGATCCCCGGCGCGATCATGGGGCTCATCGGGCTGCACCTCTACCTCGTGATCCGGCTCGGTGTCACCTCGCCGCCGTGGTCGAAGGAGGCCGCGGGGATGGAGCCGGCCGACGAGACGTCGAACGGGCGCGTCGGGCTCACCCAGCCGGTCGCGCGCGGCACGGGAGGACGCGACTAGTGGCCGTGTCGCAGGAGAAGCCGTCTCGCACCGACGAGGCTCGCGCCGGGTTCGCGCGCTACAAGGACGACGTCAAGAAGCGCGGGAAGCCGTTCTACCCGTACGCGATGTTCCACGACACGATCATGAGCCTCGTCGTCGTGGTCGTGATCGTCGGGCTCGCGGTGATCTGGAAGTGGACGTCGTTCGGGCCGCACCACAACCCGATGGACTCCGGCATCCTCGGCGCGTCGATGGGCCCGCCGGCCGACCCGGGCACGACGAGCTTCGTGCCGCGGCCGGACTGGTACTTCTACTTCCTCTTCTATCTCCTCCGGATCTTCAAGTGGCCGGAGTCGGTCTTCCTCGGCACCGTCGGCGTCCCGACGATCTGCCTCATCCTCCTGATCATGCTGCCGTTCATGGACCGGCGGCGGACGCGGAAGATCTCGCAGCGGCCGGTCGCGATGGTCGCCGCCGTCCTCGTCGTGCTCTCGATGGGCGTGCTGACGTGGAAGGGCGCGACGGCGCAGGAGGCGCTCGCGTCGGAGATCAAGGCCGACGTCCCGACCTGGGTGAAGCAGGAGAACCTGCCGCCGAACGCCGTGCCGGGCGCGCAGCTCTTCGCGGTCGCAGGCTGTACGGCCTGCCATACCTACGACGGCGCCGGCGGCTCGAACCTCGGCGCGCCGGACCTGACCGCGATCGGAACGCGCAACCTCGGCATCGCCACGCAGATCACGCATCTGATGGACCCGGGGAAAGTCACGCCGGGCTCGCCGATGCCGTCATTCGCCTCGCTCGGCCAGGCGCGCCTGATGCAGCTCGCGATCTTCCTCGAAGCCTCCAAGGGCACGCACTAAGACGGCGCATGCGGCGGCTCGCCTTGCCGGCGCTCGCCCTCCTACTTCTTGTTCTTGCCGGCTGCGGCCAGTCGACCGCGACGCCACCCGCCACCATGCCCATCATCCAGCCGACCCCCACGCATGAGGCCCCGGTGTGGAGGTACGACGAGAATCTGCCGGCGCGCGCCACTCGCGGAGCGCTGCTGTTTGCCGGGGCCGGTTGCACCGCCTGCCACACGTACGACGGCAGTGGTGCGATCAACCTCGGCGCGCCGGATCTGACCGCCATCGGCTTGCGTCACCTCGGCATCGCCTTGGAGGTCCGGCACCTCCAGTGTCCGAGCTGCGTCAATCCAGGCTCGCCGATGCCGAGCTTCGCCTCGATCGGCAAGAAGCGGCTCCGGGAGCTCGCGATTTTCCTTGAAGCATCGAAAGGAACGCGCTAGCAGCGACAATCCGGGGGAATGCACGTCTTCCTCGGGATCACGGGCGCGTCGGGCGCTCCGTATGCGGCTCGGTTGCTCGAAGCGCTCTCGGCCGCCGACTGCGAGATCGGCGTCTGCGCGTCGTCGGCCGGCGTCGAGGTCGTCGCGACCGAGCTCTACGGGAACGCGAAGCTCTCGCGCGACGAGACGCTTGCGCGCCTCCTCGAGCACGCGCCGAACGCGACGCTGTACGACCCGAGCGACTGGAAGGCGCCGTACGCGTCCGGCTCCGCGAAGGTCGACGCGTACGTGATCTGCCCGTGCTCGATGGGGACGCTCGGGACGATTTCGTCCGGATCTATGCAAAACCTCATTCACCGAGCGGCATCGGTTGCGTTGAAGGAGGAGCGTCGGCTCGTGCTGATGCCGCGCGAGACGCCGCTCTCGGCGATCCACCTCCGCAACATGCTCACGCTGCGCGAGGCCGGGGCGACGATCCTCTTCCTCGCGCCGGGCTTCTACCACGGCGCCGAGACGGTGGCCGACCTCGTCGACTTCGTCGTCGCGCGTGCGCTCGACCAGCTCGGCATCGAGCAGGAGCTCGCGCCGCGCTGGGGTCAGGCTTGACGGTGGACACTGGGCGTCTTCCGGCGGACGGCGTCCGGCGGATGTTCGACCGGATCGCGCCGGTCTACGACGCGATGAACCGTGTCATGACGGCGGGGCTCGACCAGCGCTGGCGCGCGGCGACCGTGCGCGAGACGGTGCGGCCCAGCGACCGCGTCCTCGACGCGTGCTGTGGGACGGGCGACCTCGCGATCGCTGCGCACGCGGCCGGCGCCGGCTCGGTCGTCGGTCTCGACTTCTCCGAGCCGATGCTCGCGCGCGCGCGGCGCAAGGCGCCCGAGCTCGCGTTCATCCAGGGCGACGTCCTCGCGCTGCCGTTCCAGGACGCGAGCTTCGACGTCGCCGTCGTCGGCTTCGGGATCCGCAACGTCGCCGACCTCGAGGCGGGGCTCCGCGAGCTGCGGCGCGTGCTGCGGCCCGGCGGGCGGCTCGGGATCCTCGAGATCACGACACCGCGCGGCATCCTCGCGCCGTTCTATCGCGTGTGGTTCGACCGGATCGTGCCGTTCCTCGGCCGCGTCCTGCCCGGCGGCGAGGCGTACACGTACCTCCCCGCGAGTGTCCGCCGCTTCCCAGCGCCTGAGGAGCTCGCGGCGCTCTTCGCCGCGAACGGCTTCGCCCGCGTCCGATACAAGCTCTTCGCGGGCGGCATCGTCGCGCTCCACGTCGGGGAGGTGGCATGAGCGCGACGCTGGCCGACATCAGGGCCGTGCCGGGGCTCGACACCTACCTCGACGGGCTCGAGGAGCGGCTCGCGCGTACCGTCGCAACGCATCCGGGGCTCGTCGCTGCGGTCGGGAACGAGGCGCTCGCGGCCGGCGGCAAGCGGCTGCGCCCGGCGCTCGTCTTCCTCACGACTCCCGCCGGCGAGGAGCCGTCGCTCGCCGCGGGCGTCGCCGTCGAGCTCGTCCACATGGCGACGCTCGTCCACGACGACCTCATCGACCGCGCCCATTTCCGCCGCGGGATGGCGGCGGCGTGGTCCGTCTACGGGCCGTCCGCGGCGAGCGCGACCGGCGACTACCTCTTCGCACGCGCGTTCGCGGAGCTGAGCGCGACCGGAGACGCCCGGGCGGTCGAGATCCTCGCCGACGCGACGCTCTGCCTCGCGCGCGGCGAGGCGTTGCAGCGGACGCAGGTGCACGATCCCGCGACGACGATCGAGGCGTACCTCGAGCGTTGCGCGCTGAAGACGGGGAAGCTGTTCGAGGCCGCGTGCCGGCTCGGCGGCGGCTCCGGCGAGTACGGCCTTGCGCTCGGGATCGCGTTCCAGATCGCCGACGACGTCCTCGACTGCTCCGGCGCGACGATCGAGACGGGGAAGATCGCCGGCACCGACCTCCGCGACGGCACCCCGACGCTGCCGCTCCTCCTCGCCGCCCAGCGCGACTCGGCGGTGCGCGAGGCGCTCGCAGGCGGGCCGATGAACGGCGCCCTTCTCCGCGTCGCCGCGACCGGCGCGCTCGACGAGGCCAGGCAGGTGGCCCTCGACTACGCTAGACGCGCCAGGGCGAGCCTCGACGGAGAGCTCCATCGGGACGAGCTCGAGGCCCTGACGCACGCAGTCGTCGACCGGGAGAGGTAGCACCGCAGTGGCAGTTCTCGAGCTGAACACGCTCGCACCGATCAGGGAGAAGGTCCTCGCCGGCGAACGGCTCGACTTCGACGACGGCGTCGCGCTGATGGAGACCGACGACCTGCTCGCGCTCGGCGAGCTCGCCGATCTCGCGCGCCGTCAGCGCGGTTTCGGCGACGAGGTCTACTTCGTCCAGAACATCAACCTCTACCAGACGAACGTCTGCCGGGTGAAGTGCAAGTTCTGCGCCTTCGCGCGCACGAACAAGCAGGAGGACGCGTTCACGCTGAGCGCCGACGAGTTCGTCGCCGACGCCGTCGAGCAGCACGAGCTGCTCGGCTTCACCGAGATCCACACGGTCAACGGCGAGAACCCGCACGTCGGCGTCGAGTACTACGCGGAGCTGCTGCGGAAGCTGAAGCAAGCGCTCCCCGACGTCCATCTCAAGTTCTACACGGCGTCCGAGATCCACCACATCTCGAAGCTCGAGGGCTGCTCCCACGAGGAGGTCCTGCGCACGCTGAAGGACGCCGGCCTCGACTCGATGCCGGGCGGCGGCGCCGAGATCTTCTCCGACCGCGTGCGTCAGCTCGTCGCGCCCGGCAAGGAGAGCCCGGAGGAGTGGTTCCACGTCCACGACACCGCGCACAAGATGGGGATCACGACGCAGTGCACGATGCTCTACGGCCACGTCGAAACGTACGAGGAGCGCGTCGACCACATGCTCCGCCTGCGCGACCAGCAGGACGCGACGGGCGGCTTCCTCTCCTTCATACCGCTCGCGTTCCACCCGGAGAACACCGTCTTCGAGCGCCGCGGCTTCCGCTTCACGACGGGCGCCGACGACCTCAAGGTGATCGCGGTCGCGCGGTTGCTGCTCGACAACATCCCGCACGTGAAGGCCTACTGGATCATGATGGGCCTCCCGCTCGCCCAGGTCGCGCTCCATTTCGGCGCCGACGACGTGCAGGGCACGGTCGTGCGGGAGAAGATCTTCCAGGCCGCGGGCGCGACCGCCGGCACCGAGCAGAAGGCCGCCGAGCTCGTCCGCGTCGTGCGCGAGGCGGGGCGCACCCCCGTCCAGCGTGACAGCCTCTACAACGAGATCCGCCGGTGGTGAGCACTCGCGAGGCAATCGAGGGCGCCGACCTCGACTCGTTCGGCGAGCTCCTGGCCGAGGACGTCGTCTGGATCGGGCTCTTCCCGGGCGAGGTGTGCCGGAACCGGGCGCAGGTGCTGGCTCTGCTGGGTCGCGCTCGCGATAACGGTCGCCGGATCGCGCCGGAAGTGGTGCTCGAGCGCGACGATCTGCTCATCGTCGATCCTCACCTCGAGGACTCCGAGCGCCACCAGGTCTTCGTCCTCGACGGCGGGCTCATCGCGGAGATCCGCGCCTATCCCGGTCGTGCTGCGGCAGTCGCCGCGGTGGAGGAGCGGCCATGGTGAAGCTCGGCCGCATCAGCTACGTCAACATGGCGCCGGTCTTCTACCGGGTCGACGCCGAGGTCGAGGAAGTGCAGGGCGTCCCGACCGAGCTGAACCGGATGCTCGTCGCCGGCGAGCTCGACACCGCGCCGATCTCCTCGATCGCGTACGCGCGCAACGCCGACAAGCTCCGCCTGCTGCCGCGGCTCTGCGTCGCGTCGGAGGGCGCGGTCGACTCGATCCAGCTCGTCACGCGCGTGCCGCTCGAGCAGGTGCGGACGGTCGCCGTGACGCCGGAGTCCGCGACCTCGGTCGCGCTGACGAAGATCCTGCTGCCGGACGCCGACCAGGCGCCGCTCGAGGCGTACGAGACCGGCGAGTCGGAGGCGAAGCTGTTGATCGGTGACGCGGCGCTCCGTTCGGCGTTCGAGGATCCGACCCCGCACTACGACCTTGGCCGGCTCTGGCTCGAGCGGACCGGCCTGCCGATGGTGTTCGCCGTCTGGGCATGCCCGGAGCCGCTCGCCGACGGGCTCGCGGAGCTAGAGGACGCGCTCGTCTCTTCTCTTCGCTTGGCACGGGCAGAGCCGGAGCAGCTCGCCCACGAGGCGTCGCTGCGCTACGGCTATCCCGCCGGGTTCCTCGCTCGCTATTTCGAGAAGCTCCGCTACCGCTTCGGGCCGCGCGAGCGCGCCGGTCTCTACACGTTCCTCGAGCTCGCCCGCGACGCGGGGCTGCTCGAGACGGTGCCGGAGCTGCGCTTCGTGCAGACGACGGGAGCGGCTGTCGCATGAGCGTCGCCGAGCGCACCAGCACGTCCGAGATCCTCGACCGCGTCCTGAGTGGCGAGCGGCTCACCGACGAGGACGCCGTCGAGCTCCTCCGCTCGCGTGACCTCGTCGCCGTCGGTCGCGCCGCGAACGAGATGCGGAACCGCTTGCACGACCCGAATCAGGTGACGTTCATCATCGACCGGAACCTCAACTACACGAACGTCTGCGTCACCGACTGCGACTTCTGCGCCTTCTACCGGCGGCCCGGCGACACGCGCGAGGGCTACCTCCTGCCGAAGTCGGTCATCTTCAAGAAGATCGAAGAGACGCTCGCGCTCGGCGGCACCGGCCTCCTCATGCAGGGCGGCCACCATCCCGACCTCGGCGTCGACTACTACGAGGATCTCTTTGCGTCGATCAAGGCGCGCTACCCGATCCACCTCCACGCGCTGTCGCCGTCGGAGATCGTCCACGCCGCGCGCCACTCGAAGGTGACCGTCCCCGAGGCGCTCGTGCGGATGCGCGACGCCGGCCTCGACTCGATCCCCGGCGGCGGCGCCGAGATCCTCGTCGACCGCGTCCGCAAGATCATCGCGCCGAAGAAGCTCAAGACGAAGGAGTGGCTCGGCGTCATGCGCGAGGCGCACCGGCTCGGCATCTCGACGACGGCGACGATGATGTACGGCCACGTCGAGACGGTCGAGGAGCGGGTCGAGCACTTCCGCCGCATCCGCGACCTGCAGGACGAGACCGGCGGCTTCCGCGCGTTCTTCTCGTGGACGTTCCAGGACGACGGCAACCGCCTCGTCTCCCTCGTCCCCGCGGACACGCGGCCTACTTCCTTTGACTATCTACTCACACAGGCTGTGTCGCGGCTCTACCTCGACAACGTGCCGCACATCGGCTCGTCGTGGGTGACGCAGGGGAAGAAGATCGGCCAGGTCGCGCTCGGCTTCGGCGCCGACGACCTCGGCAGCGTGATGATCGAGGAGAACGTCGTCTCCGCCGCCGGCACGACGCACCGCACGAGCGCCGAGGAGCTCGCGCACCTGATCCGCGCGATCGGCAAGACGCCGGTGCAGCGCGACACGCTCTATCGGCCGGTCAAAGTCTGGTAATCCGTCGGAAGAGCTGCGCTCTTCCGACGGGCATGAAGGAACTCCGGCGCGGGAGAGCGCGGTCTCCCGCGCCTTCGTGCTGAGACCTCGTTACCCGCCGCGGCGGGCGCCTCCGGCGCGCGCCGGGGAGCGGGAGAGCCTACGACTTTAGCCGCCGGCCGGCTTCGTCGATCAGTACGGAACCTGGCGGAACTCGACCGCAACGGCGCCGTCCTGCACTGTGACGAGCGCCCACTCCGCGAGCGAGCGGACGACGGGCGGGTCGGTGTGGCGGTCCCACGAGAGCCCGACGCTGCCGGGATTGACGTAGAGCGCGTCGCCGATCCGGCGCGTCCACTGCAGGTGCGTGTGCCCGCCGGCGAGCAGCGCCGCGTCGTGGCCGAGAAACGGCTCGAGTGCCTCGCCGTCTGACTCCGGGAGCAGGACGTCCTCGTAGAAGCGCGGCGAGCCGTGGAAGAAGAGCATCCGCACGCCGCCGATCTCGCGGGGCACGATCGGCGCGAAGGAGCGGATCTGCTCGAGGTGCGAGGCGTCGAGCTGGGACAGCGTCCACTCGCGGCGCTCCAGCTGGCGCTCGGTGATCTCCTCGTTCGAATCCGTGGGAACCTCGAGCAGGAACGCGTCCGCGTTGCCGAGCACCGTCTTGCAGCCGAGCGCCGCGAGACGGTCGAGCGTCTGCGCGGGCTCGTCTCCGCCTTGCGCGACGTCGCCGAGGCAGACGATCTCTTCCACGCCGATCCGCGCGATGTCCTCGACGACAGCGCGAAACGCGACATCGTTGCCGTGCTGGTCGGAGATGAGCGCGAGCCGCGCGGTCACAGTCGCGACCTGACGCCCTCGAGCCCGCTCTCGACCCACTGCGGCTGCTCGGTGCGGATCCCGTAGTCGAGCTCGTGCCACGGGCCGAGGCGGTGGTAGACGAGGGCGCGGCGGCGGAGCTCGTCGTCCACGTTCCAGTCCGGGAACGGGGCGTTGAGCAGCCACGCGTAGTCGATCGCGGGATCGCCGATCTTCGCGTCCGCCCAGTCGATCACCCCGACGAGCCGCGCGTCGCGGCAGATCAGGTGCGACGGCCCGAGGTCGCAGTGGACGAGCGCCGGCTCGTAGCCGGTCAGCGTCTCGATCTCCTCGAGGAGCGCCTCCCCGCTGCGCCGCTCGTCGGCGTCGAGGAGCGGGAGGACGAGTCGGCGCCAGTCCTCCGCGTGACGGCGGTAGATGTCGCGCCACTCCGGTCGCGGCACGTCGAGCGCACTTGCGTCGAACGAGTGGAGCGCCTCGAGAAAAGCGCGGACGCCGTCCGGATCCTCGTCCCGCAGCGGCTCGCCCTCGATCAGCCGGTACACGACGAACCACGGCTCGCGCGAGACGTGCTCGAAGCGGGGAACCTCGACGGGAAGGGCCGGCGCGAGCGCCGGCAGCAGGCGCGCCTCCTTCGCGAGTTCCTCGATACCGAGCTTTCCGCGTGGCACCCGCAGCACCCATGTGTTCTCGAGGACGAGAACCTTGAAGTCCCAGCCGTCGTCGTTCTCGGCGAGAAACCGCTCCACCGCAAGGACGCTACCCTGCCCCGCGGGTCGTGCTCCGCAAGCTCCTCATCGCCGCCGCTCTCGCGCTGCTCGTCACGGCGGCTGCGGCCTCGGCGGCCGGCAAGCGCCACGGCGCGACGGTGCAGCTCTCAGTCGCGACGACCGAGCTCATGCCCGGCGTGACGTACACGCGTGAGGTCGACATGACCGCGGCAGGTCCTGTCGTTCTCGACGTCGTCACCGCTCCGAAGCCCGACGGCACCGTCTACTCGCTCGCGCCCGTCCTCGCGTACGGGTCGCTCGGCCGTACCGCGAAGCTCACGACGATGGAGAAGCACCTCGACGCCGGAGCGACGACGGTCGGGCTGGACGGCGACTACGTCCGCGGACGCGGCGGGCCGAACGGCATCCTCGTGCAGGGCGGCGCGCTCGAGAACCAGCCGAATGTCGGCCGGACGAGCCTCGGGATCGCCGCCGACGGGACGCTTCAGGCGGCGCAGGTGTCGTTCCTCGGAACCTGGCAGGCGAGCGCCGGGCAGCGGCAGCTCTCCCTCAACACCCGCGGCGGACGCTTCACACTCTTCACGCGTGCCTACGGCCGCTCGACCCCGCCGGAGCCGGGCGCCGTCGCCGAAGCTGTCTTCTCGTCGTTCCCGCCGGCGCAGGCGGGCCAGGGTCTCACCGGCACCGTCTCGACGATCACGCTCGCAGGCGGCACGCCGATCCCGCCGGGCGGTGCCGTCCTCGTCGCACGCGGCGCCGACTACGCGACGCAGCTCGAGACCGAGGCGCCGGTCGGCCGGCCGGTCACGGTCCGCCTCACCCTGACGCCGGACTGGAGCGGGCTCGCGAGCGCGATCGGTGGCGGCCCGCTGCTCGTGCGGAACGGGATGGCTGTCTTCTCCAACGGCGAGACGTTCCGGCCCGGGTTCCTCCAAAGCCGTTCGGCGCGCGGCGCCGTCGGGCAGCTCGCCGACGGTCGCATCGTCCTCGTCACCGTGGAGGCGACGACGCCGGCGTACAGCGTCGGGCTCTCGACGTACGACCTTGCGCGCGAGCTCGTGAAGCTCGGTGCAGTGACGGCCGTGGGGCTCGGCTCCGGCCCGCAGGCGGGGATGGCGTTCGACGGCTCGCTCCTGACGCAGCCGGCGGCGGGCTCCGAGCGGCGGATTGCGGACGCTCTCGTCCTCTCGTACACCGGCGTGTACGCGGAGCCGGTCGCGCCCGTGCTCTCGCCCGACGGCGACGGCGTCGGTGACACCGAGGCGCTCTCGTACCGGCTCGTGCGGCCGGCGACGGTGACCGCGACGCTGAACGGTCCGGACGGCGCGACCGTTCCGCTCGAGACCGGGGCCGAGCCGGTCGGCGTCCACACGTTCGTCTGGGACGGGACGCTCGCGAGCGTGCCGCAGCCGGAGGGAGCGTGGACGTTCACCGTCACCGCAACCGACGACCGCTCCGTCACGACGACCGCGCAGCGGACGTTCTCGCTCGACGACACGCTCGGCTCGCTCACGGTCTCCGCCGGCGTCCGCCGCGCGACGGCGCAGTTCGTCCTCTCACGGAGCGCCGACGTGGTCGTCCGCGTCGAGCGGCGCAACGGGGTGGCGGTGGCGGTGTTCCATCTGCCGCAGCTCGTAGCGGGCGCGCATCGCGTGCGGTGGAACCGCCGGATCGGAGTCGGCCGAGCGCCGAAGGGCCGCTATTTGATGCGCGTCGACGCAACGAGCACGATCGGGACGAGTTCCCTCGTCGCGTCGTTCACGCTGTCGTAGCCCAGTCGGCCCGCCATTGAGCGGAAGAACCTGCGGCTAAGAAGTCGTCTCAAAATGACGTTTGCAGCCTGCTGAAGCAGATGAGGCAGCAGGCGAGGGCGAGGAAGGCTTCGTGGATCTCGTGGCGGCGGTCGTAGCGGACGAGGAGCCGTTTGTAGTTGTGGAGCCAGGCGAAGGTGCGTTCGACGACCCAGCGGACGCGGCCGAGTCCGGAGCCGTGTTCGGTCAGGCGGCGAGCGATCAGTGGCTCGATGCCGCGTTCGCGTAGGAGCCGGCGGTATTTGTCGTGGTCGTAGCCGCGGTCGGCGATCACGGCATCGGGACGACGACGTGGCCGACCGACCTTGCCGCGTACCGGCGGCACACGCTCGAGCAGCGGCATCAGTTGGGTGACGTCGTTGCGGTTGCCGCCGGTGACTGTCCAGGCGAGCGGGATCCCGGTCGCGTCTACGAGAAGGTGATGCTTGGAGCCTGATCTGGCTCTATCAACCGGGCTCGGGCCCGTCTCGGAGCCCCCTTTTTCGCCTGCAGATGAGTGGAGTCGGCGATCGCCCGCGACCATTCGATCTCGCCCGCAGCGTGTAACTCGGCCAGCAGCGCCGCGTGCAGCCGCTCCCAGACGCCCGCCTTCTGCCACTGATCCATGCGACGGTGACACGTCGAGCCGGCCCCGAAGCCGAGCTCAGCCGGCAGATGCCGCCACGCTATCCCCGTGTAGAGCACAAACAGAATTCCTTGCAGCGCCTGCCGGTCAGGCAGCCGCTTCCGACCCGGATAACGAAACCGCCGCTCCACCGTCGGCAGCAGCGGCTCGATCCGCTCCCACAACCCGTCCGACACGATCCACGGCGCAACAGCCATCGATACCCCTCCCAGCTTGACGACAGGTACCGACAGCGTTCGGCGCCAACGAACGGGTCCCTTCATTTAGGACGACTTCTAAGCCTCCGCCGTCAGGCGAGCGGCAGAACTCGCGCCAGGCGGGGCCGGCCGCAGAGCGTGGCCTGCTTCCAGGGCAGCCAGCACCGAGGGGAATTCAAGAGCCTGACGAGCTAGCAGGGCCGCTCTTCCGGCTCCCCGTCCCTCGCCCGAGTGAATTTTCCGAGCGCGTTACACGCGCTTTACGTGCGGGTGACCGTCCCTTGACTTCTCCTGCCGATGATCGAACCGCCAGTCACAACAACGAAGAAGGAGACGCAAGAAGATGAAGAAGGGAATCCTGTTGGCGGTCGTGGCGGCTCTGCTGATCACACCTGCTGCTGCGATCGCCAAGGGCGGCCCGGGCAAGGGCGGCAAGGGCGCGCCGAAGGTCATGTACGTCCTTCGCGGCACACTCTCGTCCTACACGGCGTACAACAACTCGATTTACGGGCCGGCGGACGGCTCGATCACCATCACCGTCACGCACGCGAATCGCCACGGCCGGGCACTCAAGGGCCAGGCTCTCACCTTCCCGGTCGGCGCGAACACCCGGATCTCGCTCGCGAACGGCGTCACCGCGATCGCCAACGGCGACACGGGAATCGTCAAGGTCAAGGCTGCGAAGAGGATCGCCGCCGCCGATCTCGCCTCGACGCTGCAGGCCACCACGGCCCGCCAGATCGTCGACCAGGGCGCCTAGAACCAGCCCTCGAACAACCTCAAGCCACCTCGAACGGGGAGTCGGCATGCCGACTCCCCGTTCTTGTGCTCGGGGGACATTCGCAAACACTGGCCCAGCCGAGCGTTCGAGTTCATGGCGCCGCCCCGGCCGGCCGTAGCGCTGTCTACGCCCGCGGATGGCCCGACCTACCTCGAGGGCGCGATCGTGAACCCTTCTGTACTCGCTCGCGGCCCGATCGACCTCTCACTCTCGTCTCACCCCGGCAAATAGACTCGCCCCGTGGTCATCGCGAGCATCTCCGACACGATCACCTCCGCGGTCGCCAATCACGGGGTCTATGCCGTCTTCGGCTTGATGGCTCTCGACGCCGTCTTCCCTGCTGCGAGCGAGCTCGTGATGCTCTACGCCGGCGCGGTCGCCGCCGGAGTGTTCGTTCCCGGCGGGGTGGTGCTCTTCTATGGCGGCTACCACCATGGCGTCGGCGCCTTCATCGTCATGGCGCTCGCGGGTACGCTCGGCTACCTCGCCGGCGCGCTCGTCGGCTGGGGGATCGGCCGCTACGGCGGGCGCCCGCTGCTCGAGCGCCGCGGGCGTTGGTTCCATCTCTCCCCGGCGAAGCTCGACCGGGCCGAAGCGTGGTTCGACCGCTGGGGAAACCTCGGCGTCGCGCTCGGGCGGATCACGCCGATCGTCCGCTCGTTCGTCTCGATCCCGGCCGGCGTTTTCGAGATGCCGCTCGTGCCGTACACGCTGCTCACGCTCGTCGGCTCGGCGATCTGGGCGTTCGCCCTCTCCGGAGCCGGCTACGCCCTCGGTGCGTCCTACCACGGCGCGGACCACACCTTCCGCTACCTCGAGTACGCCGTCGTCGCCGGCGTCGTGCTGTTTGCGGCGTATCTGGTGTACCGGTGGCGAGCTGGGGCTAAAGTGGACCGCCGTGCAGACGATCCCGCTCGTTGACGTAAGCGCCGAGTACGGGCCGCTCATCCCCAAGCTCGAAGCCGCTTTCCGCGGGGTTCTCGAGGACGGTGGCTTCATCCGTGGCCCGAACTACTGGGCGTTTCAGGAGGAGGCCGCCGCGTTCCTCGGCGTGAAGCGGACGATCGGCGTCGCGAACGGCACCGACGCGCTCGTGCTCGCGCTCGACGGGCTCGGAGTCGGTCCCGGCGACGAGGTCATCTGCCCGGCGTTCACCTTCTACGCGACGGCCGAGTCGGTCGTCCGGCGCGGCGCAACGCCCGTCTTCGCGGAGATCGACCCCGCGACCCTCAACCTCGACGTCGAGGATGCGGCCGCGAAGGTCACCGACCGGACGAAGGCGATCATCCCCGTCCATCTCTTCGGCCGCGCGATGGACGTGCGCCCGCTCGTCGACCTCGGCATCGACGTGCTCGAGGACGCGGCGCAGGCGTTCGGCGCGCAGGAGGTCGCACGTCACGGCAAGGTCTCGACCTTCAGCTTCTATCCGACGAAGAACCTCTTCTGCCTCGGCGACGGCGGGCTGATCGCGACCGACGACGAGGAGCTCGCCGAGCGCATCAAGGTTCTCTCCTTCCACGGCTCGCGCGACAAGGTCGACTTCGAGCTCGTCGGCTACAACTCGCGCCTCGACGAGCTGCAGGCGGCGTTCCTGCGGATCTTCCTCCAGGAGCTCGACGGCTGGAACGCGGGCCGCCGCGCCGCCGCCGCGCGCTACGCCGAGCTCGGGCTGGGCGAGCTCGTCGAGATCCCGCAGGACGAACCGGGGCACGTCTACCACCTCTTCGTCTGCCGCTCGGCTGAACGCGACCGCATCCGCGCGGCGCTCACCGAGGCGAGCATCGCGTCGGCGACGTACTACACGACGCCGCTCCACCTGCAGCCCTCCCTGCGCTACCTCGGCTACTCAGCCGGCTCGCTGCCGGTGACCGAGCAGGTGGGCGCCGAGAACTTCTCCGTCCCGCTCTGGCCCGGCATGCCGGAGGAGGCGCAAGAGCGCGTCGTCGAGGCGGTGCGCGCGGCCGTCGGTATCGCGGGTCGGGTCTAGGGCCATGCGCCACCTGCTCTCGCGGCACCGGCTCGGGCAGCTGCTGGGAGACGCAGCGATCGTCGCCCTGGCGTGGTGGCTCGCCTTCGAGCTCCGGTTCGACAACGGGCTGCCGCTGAAGTATCAGCAGCTCTTCGACCGCACGATCTTCCTCGTCCTCGCGATCAAGCTCGTCGTTTTCATCGCCTTCGGCCTCTACAACCGCTGGTGGCGCTACGTCTCGATTCGCGACATGTGGGCCGCCGCGCGCGCGGTCGTCGTCGCTTCGCTCGTCGCCGACCTGACGGTCTACCTCGTGTCGCCCGTGCACGGATTCCGGCTGCCGCGCTCGATCGCGGCTGTCGATCTCCTGCTCACGCTCGCCTTCGTCGCAGGCACGCGCTTGCTCGCACGCACCGTGATCGAGCGCCCGACCGGCGGCGTCGTCGCGCGGGGCAAGGAGGTGATCGTGGTCGGGGCCGGCGACGCGGGCCGCCTCATCGTCCAGGAGATGCAGCGCTCGCGGCTCCTCAGCTACACGCCGATCGGCTTCGTCGACGACGACCCGCGCAAGCAGCACTCGCGGATCATGGGAGTGCGCGTGCTCGGCGCGATCGACGACCTGCCACACGTGCTCCGCGACCAGCGCCCTGACGAGTTGCTCATCGCGATGCCGTCCGTCTCCGGTGAGGTGCGCAGGCGCATCTTCGAGACCGCGCAGCAGGCGAAGGTCCCGGTCAAGACCCTGCCGGGCCTCTACGAGCTCATCGCCGGCGACCTCGGCCTCGCCGGCCAGATCCGTCCCGTCCAGGTGGAGGACGTGCTCGGCCGCGAGCAGGTGGAGGTCGACTTCCACGAGGTCGCGTCGTACCTCGAGGGGCAGACGGTTCTCGTCACGGGCGCGGGCGGCTCGATCGGCTCCGAGCTGTGCCGCCAGATCGCCCGGATCCGGCCGACGCGGCTCATCCTCGTCGACAACGCCGAGGGGGCGCTTTTCGAGATCGAGCAGGAGATGAAGGAGCGCGACTTCACCGCCGCCGTCCCGCAGCTCGTCGACGTCAAGGACCGCGCGGTGATGCGGCGCGAGGTGTTCGAGAAGTACCGCCCGACGATCGTCTTCCATGCCGCCGCGTACAAGCACGTCGCGATGCTCGAGACGCATCCGCTCGCGTCCGTCCGCAACAACGTCGGCGGCACGCGCGTCTGCGCGGAGCTGTCGGCGGAGTTCGGCGTCGAGCGCTTCGTCCTCATCTCGACGGACAAGGCCGTCAACCCGAAGACGGTGATGGGACAGTCGAAGGCGCTCTGCGAGTGGGTCGTGGAGTCGCTCGGCCACCGGCGCGACATCCCGACGCGCTTCGTCGCCGTGCGCTTCGGCAACGTCCTCAACTCCTCGGGCAGCGTCATCCCGATCTTCCGCAAGCAGATCGAGCGTGGTGGCCCGGTGACGGTGACGCACCCGGACATGACCCGCTACTTCATGACGATCCCGGAGGCGGTATCGCTCGTCGTCCAGGCCGGCGCGATCGGCGGGCGCGGGCAGGTCTTCGTCCTCGACATGGGCGACCCGGTGAAGATCATCGATCTCGCGCAGAACATGATCCGGCTGTCGGGGAAGCAGCCGCGCCTGCCCGACGAGGAGGTCACGTCGCCGCGCGACATCCCGATCCGCTTCATCGGTTCGCGGCCGGGCGAGAAGATCCACGAGGAGCTCTGGAGTGGGAACGAGTCGCTCGGCGAGACGACGCACCCGAAGATCCGGCGGCTGAGTCGGCCTCCGGTCGATCCCGACTGGCTCGCGCAGCAGCTCGGCGAGCTCGAGCGGCTCGCCGAGGAGGGCGACACGCTCGAGGTCGTCGGCAAGCTCGGCGCGATCGTGCGCGAGCCGCAGCGCGTCGAGCCGCCGCAGCTCTCCGACACCGGCAGCTACAAGCTCCCGTCGCAGCCGAAGAAGCTCCCGGTCGAGCCGACGCAGCTCGACTAGAGAAGCTCCGCGTCAAATGAGCCCCACGTCCTGGGACGACCGCACGCTCGTCGAAGACGTGCCGGCAATGGCGTCGACGACTCGGTCTACGCCGGGTGGATTCATCAGATCGCGGAGCGAGCCGGTGTGCCGAGTCCCGAGGATCTCCGGGCCGTCTCGCTCGGTCTTATCGTCGAAGTTTTTCCCCGCGGCGCCTCATGGTCGCCGGTGATGTCGACCACGATGGTCACCGGCGCTGGGACTGTTCGACCGCTGCCGCGATAGAGAGGATCACTGAGTCCTGGATCGCGTGGGGAGATGCGCGCCCGACGCCTGGCGCGATCGTGTGGCTCGCGCTGTCTCCGGCCGGTCGCGAAATCGGGGAAGCGGTGTTGGGGCGCGAGCAGAGATGACCCCGTATCTAGAGGCCTGATGTGAAATAGGAGCGGCGCCCGGACGCCGCCTCAGGCGCGGCGCGAGGCCGGTAACGGCCCCGAGCGGGCTCGATTTCACATCAAGCCTCTAGCTAGGTGTCGAGCGCGGAGATCTGTAGGCGCAGCATCTCTGCCACTCGGGGTCAGGTCTTGCAATGACACATTGCGGTTGGAGGATCCTTCGCGAGGCGGATGCGTGAATGCAAGACCTGACCCCGGTTTCAGCTACCGGACAGTCGGCGAGGCGGCCGTGAAGCCGCCCGCCGACTGATCCGTAATTCTCGCTTTAAGGGGTGATCGTCACCGTGACGGGATAGCCGTTCATCACCGGCGTATAGCCCACCGGGGCGATCATCAGAACGGATCCGGGCTCGAGCGCGTGGGCGTTCAGGCCCGAGACTCCCATGTAGCTGCCCGCGCCGAACCGCTGGTTCGGAGTGCATGCGCCGAGTTGCCACAGCGACTCCGAAAAAGACGTCGACCCGTAGTAGATGACGAACGTCGGGAACGAGCCGGCCTGGCTCTGCCCGATTGCGCAGTAGACGGTCCCCGTCGTGAAGCTGCCGCCCGAGACCAGCGGCTTGTAGTTGCAGCCGTCGCTGCCGTTGCAGTCGCCGGGGATTCCGAGCGTGACGACGTCGGACCACTGCAGGAAGTTGGGGCCCGTGGCACCGGGAGGGCCGCTCGGGCCTGAAGGACCGCTCGTGCCCTGCGGGCCGGACGGGCCGCTCACGCCCTGCGGGCCGGACGGGCCACTTGGGCCACTCAGTCCCTGGGGGCCGGATGGGCCACTCGGGCCGCTTGGACCGGAGTCACCTTGCGGACCGGACGGGCCGATCGGGCCACTGGGGCCACTCGGACCGCTCGGGCCAGCCGGACCGCTCGGGCCAGCCGGGCCGCTGGGGCCTTGAGGACCGGACAGCCCTCTTGGGCCAGTCGGGCCGCTTGGGCCAGCCGGGCCTCTTGGGCCGGAGGGCCCCTGTGGCCCCTTCGTGATCGTCAGGACCGAAGCGGGGAACTTGCCCTGCCAGTTCAGCGGCAACAGCTTGTTGGGCGTCGGCTTCGCCGACGCGTGGAATCCATCCACCTTGTCGCTGTTGGCGATGATCGTGCCGGCCGCTACTGCACCGCCACCGAGCGCCAGGAACAGCGCCGTCGAAGCGATGACCATTGCCGGGGACGGCCGGATCTTGAGCAGCTGACGCATGATGTCCTCTCTCTCCGTCCGGACACACGCACCCACCAAACAGTCTGGGCGCCGGCCGTCGCGCCCGCATCGGTAGAAGCGGGCAGCTAGGCGTCGAGCGCGGAGAGCAGCAAGCGCAGCATCTCCGCCGGATCGCGACGCACGCGGGCCGACTCCGCGTCGTCGCGCTTCTGGAGCGCGAGCGCGCGTGGATCGGTGAGCGGCTTGAGGCGCCCCTCGCGGATCAGCTCCTCGTCGACGCCGCCGAGGCGGCCGCCGTACGTCGTGTAGACGGGGACTCCGAGCGCGGCGGCCTCGCGGTTCATCGTCCCGCCGGCCGACACGACGAGATCGGCGAGCGCTATGAGGCTCTGCGCGTCGACGGCGCCCTCCGGGAGGATCACCGATGGCAGCGCGAGCCCGCGCACGTACTCCCGCTGCTCCTCGGTGCGCGGCAGCACGAACGCCTGCACGTCCTCCGAGCGGCCGAGATGCTCGAGCGTCTGCGGGAAGAGCGGGTTCGAGTGGCGGTGATAAAGGGATACGTCGGGCGGGGGGCGGAGGACGACGAGCACGCGCGCCGGGTCGACGGCGAAGCGCTCGAGCAGCGATCGGTCCGGCTCGAAGTCGGCGAGGTAGTACTCCTCCTTCAGGCCCGGGTACTGGACGAGCTTCGGTGGCTTGACGCCGTAGGGCTGGAGCCGCTCGGGCGGGATCGCGTCGGGGACGACTACCCGAGTCGCCGCGCGGCAACCGAGCTGGTGCTGGTACGTCGCGAACTCGTAGTCGAACGTCGTCGAGCTGGGGATGCCGAGGCGGCGCGCCGTGATCGTCAGCTCGTGCGAGCCATGCGCGAGCGCGACGTCGAAGTCGCGGCCCTTCGCCCAGCGCTTGAGCGCGCCGAGCCGGCCGGTCATCTGGCGGATCTTCTGCAGCCGCGACCGTCCGGCGTGCTGCCCGATGACCGCGTCGGCCTCGAGGCCGTGCATCGCGAGCAGTTCGATCGTTTGCGCGTAGTCGCGCGCGGTGATCTCCACCTCGTCGCCGCGCTCCCGCATGATCTCGATCAGCGGCCGGAAGACCAGAACGTGCGCCGGCGCAGTGATGTCGATCCAGACACGCATCACAGTCGCTCCACCAGGCGGAACCGGACGGCGACGATCTGAGTCCCGGGCTCGATCGGCCGCTCGAAGAAGCGCTCATGTGCCTCGCGCCAGGCGTTCACGGTGTCGTACCCCTCTCCCTCGTCGCGCGCGAACTGCTCGTCGATCTCCGCTGCAGGTAGGACGCGCGATTCGGTCACCTCGATCACTGCCACCGGCTCGTCGTCGTAGCCGAGCAGCGTGCAGCGGCTTCCGACCGGCTCCGGCTGCTCGCCTTCGGCCTCATACTCCTCGAGTAGTCCCGCCGTCGCGGTCTTCTCCCTGCTCAGCACGGCGTCGACCAACTGTCGGCGCAACTCGGTCCGTGGGTGGCCGAGCTCGAAAACTGGGAGCCCATTCATGCGGCGAGCGCGTCCATCCGGGCGGATCGTAGGAGCGGCGGCTCCTGCTCCACCTGGCGTTCGTACCAGAGGGTGAACGCGAGGAGCCCCCAGAGCTGGCGGCTCCAGTCCTCGCGGCCGGCGACGTGCTCGTCGAGCAGCCGCGTCACCGGCTCCGGCCGGAAGAAGCCCTGCCGCGCGAGCGTCTCCGCCGAGAGCGTCGCGCGCGCGAACGGCTCGAGCTCGCCGCGCAGCCACGCCGCCGCCGGGATCGAGAACCCGCGCTTCTTCCCATGCACGATCTCGCGCGGCAGGAGCGGCTCGACCGCCTTCCGCAGCAGCACCTTCTTCTGGAGCCCGCGCACCTTCAGCCGCGTCGGCAGCGCGAACGCGAGGTTCGTGACGACCGGGTCGAGGAGCGGGACGCGCACCTCGAGCGAGTGCGCCATCGACGCGCGGTCAGTCTTCACGAGGAGATCGTCGACGAGGTAGACGCCGAAGTCGACGTCCTGCAGGCGCGCGAGCTCTGGTGCGCCGGCGGTCTCGGCGTAGCGCGCGCGGTAGATGTCGACAGGGTCATGAGCGTTGGCGCCGCCGCGCAGTTCGCGGCGCGCGTCGGGGGAGAAGATCTCCTTCCAGCCGTGATGCCGCTCGAGCGGCGGCAGGTGCGCGGCGCGGACGAAGCGCTTCGCGCGGTAGTCGAGGCTCGCCTTCCGCGACGACGACGGGAGCGCCTCGACGAGCGGGCGGGCCAGGCGAGCCAGGGGCGCCGTGCGGTCTCCAATGAGGTCGGCAACATAGGTGTAGTACCCGCCGAACAGCTCGTCGCCGCCCTCTCCCGAGAGCGCGACCTTCACGTGCTCGGCCGCGAGTTGCGAGACGAGATAGGTCGGGAGCGCCGACGAGTCGGCGAATGGCTCGTCGAACGCGTCGGCGAGCGCGCCGAGGAGGAGCTCGGGATCGGGTCGCACGAGCAGCTCGTGATGCTCGGTTCCGTACCGCTCGGCCACGAGCCGCGCGTCGTCGCGCTCGTCGAAGCTCTTCTCCGCGAAGCCGATCGTGAACGTGTGCACCGGCTCGGGCGTCTCCTGCGCCGCGAGCGCGGCGAGCGCGGCGGAGTCGACGCCGCCCGAGAGCAGGACGCCGACCGGCACATCCGAGAGGAGATGCGCCTTGACCGAGTCGCGGAGCCGGGCGCGCAGCTCCTCGACGAGCTCGGCCTCGTCGCCGTCGCGCACCTCGGTCGGCCCCGGCCGCGCGAAGCGCTCGACCGTGATGGAGCCGCTTTCCCAGACGAGCACGTGCCCTGCCGGAAGCTTCCGGACGTCGCGAAAGATCGAGTACGGCGCGGGGATCGAGTTGAACGCGAGGAACGCCTCGAGCGCGTCGGTGTCGATCTCGCCGCGCGGCAGTGCGCGCAGCTCGGAGGCGAAGCGCAGCTCGCCGCCGACGTGCCGGTAGTACAGCGGCTTGATCCCGTAGCGGTCGCGGGCGAGCACGAGGCGTCGGCGCGAGGCGTCCCAGATCGCGACCGCGAACATCCCGCGCAGCCGCTCCGCGAAGCCGGTGCCGTGCTCCTCGTAGAGGTGGACGAGGGCTTCGGTGTCGGAGTGGGTACGGAAGGCGTGGCCGGCGCGCAGGAGCTCGTCGCGCAGCTCGGGGTAGTTGTAGATCTCGCCGTTCTGGACGACGATGACGCTGCCGTCCTCGTTCGCGACCGGCTGGTCGCCGCCGGCGAGGTCGATGATCGAGAGGCGACGCGAGCCGAGCGCGATCTCGCGGTCGACGTGCTCGCCGGCGCTGTCGGGCCCGCGGTGGACGAGCTGCCGGCTCATCGTGCGAAGCGCCTCGCCGTCGGCGTGCCCGTTCGCCGCTGCGATCCCGCAGATCCCGCACATGCGCCGTACCTTAGGTGCCGGGGTGGAAGATCCCGCCGAGCGACTGCTTGAGCACGCGCCACCCGGTCGCGAGCACGGTGCGCAGGTAGAGCCGGACGGAGCGGTCGGCGATCCACTCGAGGTCGTGCGCGAGCTTCTCCGACATCGGCGTCTCGTAGCCGCGGCGCACCTGCGCCAAGCCGGTGAGGCCGGGGCGGACGACGAGCCGCTGCCAGTACGACGGCAGCTCGTGCGCGAGCTCCTCGAAGAAGACGGGCCGGATCGGCCGTGGCCCGACGAGGCTCATGTCTCCGCGGAGAACGTTGACGAACTGCGGGATCTCGTCGAGCTGCGTCGCCTTGAGCCACGGCCCCAGCGGCGTGAACTCGCTCTGCGTCGCCTGGACGAGATCCTCGCCGAGATGCGTGCCGAGCCGGTGCTCTGCGCCGCGCCGTAGCGTCCGGAACTTGAACATCGTGAAGACATAGCCGCCGCGGCCGACGCGCTCGCCGCGGTAGAAGACCGGCGGGCCGCTGGTCACGAGGACGAGAAGCGCGATGAGCAGGGCGATCGGGAGGGTGAGAATGAGAAGCCCCGCCGAGAACCCGATGTCGAGCGCGCGGAGCAGCACGTCACGGGGGCGATCCGGCGTCTCGAGGGCGAGCTGCCGGTACCCGCGAACGAGCGTGTCCTCGAGCCGCGTCGTCTCAGGCACCGCTCGATCGTAAACGGTCGCGACTTGTCCTTTCCCGACATGTCCGGGGTCAGACCCCGTCATGGCGCTTTCGGACATGTCCGGGGTCAGACCCCGTCATGGCGTTTTCAGACGTGTCCCGCGCACGGTCAGCTATAAGCTGCGGTTATGGACACGAAGCAGCTCGCGGCGTTTTGCGCGGTCGTCGAGCGGCGGAGTTTCTCGCAGGCGGCCGACCAGCTTGGCGTCACGCAGCCGGCGGTGAGCCTGCAGATTCGCTCGCTCGAGCAGCGGCTCGGGCAGCAGTTGCTCGACCGCTCGGGGCGCCGGGTCGAGCCGACCGAGGCCGGGATGCGGCTCTATCGCGGCGCGCAGCGGCTGCTCGCGCTCGAGGAACAGATCCTCCAGGAGCTCGGGGACGAGGCCGACGGCGAGCTGACGGGACGGCTCGAGATCGGCGGCTCGACGGGGCCCGGCGGGAGCGTGTTGCCGGTCGTGCTCGCCGAGTTCCAGCGGCTCCACCCGCAGGTGCATGTCGCGCTCTCGGTCTCCGACTCGCACACCGTCGTCGAGCAGGTTGCGCGGCGCGAGCTCGAACTCGGCGTCGTCGGTGTCGGTGGCCGGCACCGCGGCATCACGTTCGAGCCGTTCTACCGCGACGAGGTCGTGCTCGCCGTCCCCGCCGACCACGAGCGCGCCGGCAAGACGATGTCGCTCGTCGCGCTCAAGAACGAGCCGCTCGTCCTCATGCAGGAAGGCGCCGGCGTCCGCCAGATGATCGACGACGAGCTGCGCGAGCTCGGCGTCCGGCTGCGCGATCTCAATGTCCGGCTCGAGCTCGGCCTGCAGGAGTCGGCGCGCGCCGCCGTCCTCGGCGGGTTCGGCGCGACGTTCATCTCCCGCATCGCGATCGAGGGCGATCTCGCGGCGGGAACGCTCGCGCTCGTGCGCGTCGAGGGGCTCCAGCCCGCGCGGGAGATCCAGCTCGCGCGCGCCACCGGCCGCGCCGAGACGCGAGCGGCGCAGGCGTTCGTCGCGTACGCGCGCGAACGGCTCGCATGATCGTCCGCTGGGGCCTCGCGGCGCTGCCCGAGGCGTGCGCGGAGGCCGGTGTCTCGAACGCGCTTCTCATCGCGAGTCCGCGCTGGCGGTCACTCGCCCTCCCGCTTGAGCCGGCGAGCCGGTGGGAGGAGGTGCCGTCGGAGTTCCTCGGCGAGGCCGTGGCCGCGGCGCAGGGCGGCGACGGTGTTCTCGCTCTCGGCGGCGGATCGGCGATCGACCTCGGCAAGGCGATCTCGGCGGCCGCCGGCCTGCCGCTCGTCTCGGTCCCGACGACGTACTCGGGCGCCGAGTGGACGACGTACTTCGGCGTCCGCGACTCGGAGCGGCGGATGCGCGGCGGCGGTGGCGGCGCCCATCCGGCGGCGATCGTCTACGAGCCGGAGCTCACGCTCGACCTTCCGCCGGAGACGACCGTCGGCACGGCGATGAACGCGCTCGCCCACTGCGCCGAGGCGCTTTACGCGCAGGGCCACAACTCCGCCGCCGACGAGGACGCGCTCGCCGGTGCCGCGCTCATCTCCGAGTGGCTGCCGCGCGTCGTCGCCGCGCCGAAGGATGTGCGCGCGCGAACGGAGCTGCTGCTCGGCGCGTCCCACGGCGGCGCGGCGCTCGCGGGCTCGATGCTCGCGCTCGCGCACGCGATCGCGCAGGCGGTGGGCGGAGCCTACGGGCTGCCGCACGGGACGCTGAACGGCATCGTCCTCGCGCCCGTGCTTCGCCTCAACGCCGCGGTCGTGCCCGACGCTGTGCGCCGCTTCGGCGAGGCGATCGGCGCGCCGGACGATCCCGCAGCCCGCGTCGAGCAGCTCACGGGGCTCGCGGGCCCGACCCGCCTCAGCGAGCTCGGCGTACCGGAAGGCGACATACCCGCGCTCGCCGCCTCCGCGGCGGGGCGCGGAGGCAACCTCGCCAATCCGAAGCCGGCGAGCCCGGAGGAGATCGAGCAGCTGCTCCATTCGGTCTTCTAGGCGACTCGCAGCGCCCACGACCGGTGGCAGCCACCGTTACAGGACACGCGCGAATTCGTCAAGCGTGTGCAGACCGTGGCTCGTCTGCGCCATGAGACTCGTCACACACTCGTAACGGTGGCTGCCACCGGCCTCACGAGCGATAAGCGATTGCTATGCGCAGGATTAGACATCGCGCGGAAGATCGGTATGCTGCCGATGTGCCTGGACTCGACCGTTTCGACGTGCTCGTGGTCGGCAGCGGAGCCTCGGGCCTGGCCGCCGCCGTCGCTGCTCACCGCTCCGGCGCGCGCGTCGGGCTCGCGACGAAGGGCTCGATCCAGGCGTGCAACTCCGCGAAGGCC
Source organism: Gaiellaceae bacterium (assembly GCA_035532455.1). Taxonomy (GTDB): domain Bacteria; phylum Actinomycetota; class Thermoleophilia; order Gaiellales; family Gaiellaceae; genus Palsa-739. The sequence goes on from DATKRA010000051.1 coordinate 26,692, forward strand.
CAGGGCGGGATCCAGGCGGCCGTCGGGCCCGACGACTCGCCCGAGCAGCACGCCGCCGACGTCTTCCGCAGCTCCCACGAGACGGCGAATCGTGAGCTCGTCGAGGTCCTCACCTCCGAGGCTCCCGGTGCGATCGGCTGGCTCGAGGAGCTCGGAGTCGAGTTCACGCGCTCCGAGGACGGCAGCTACCGGCTTGCGCGCTGCGGCGGCGCGTCGGCGAAGCGCCTACTCCAGGTCGGCGACCGCACCGGCAACGCGATCACCGGCGCGCTGCGCACGGCGGTCGTCGCCGACGGCATCGAGGTCGTCCCGAACGCGCCGCTGCGCGAGCTCGAGCGGACGGAGAACGGCTGGCTCGCGTCGTGCAACGGGCACAAGCTCGCAGCGTCGACGGTGATCCTCGCCGCCGGCGGCCGCTGTTACGCCGAGGCCGAGCAGCGCGGCGAGCTCTCGACGAACCATCCGTACGCGACGGGCGAGGTGACGAAGCTCGCGCTCGGGCTCGGCGCGGAGTCGCGCGACCTCGACGCGCTGCAGTACCACCCGAACGGCGGACTCTGGCCGGAGTCGCTGCAGGGCTACTCGATCCCCGAGACGACGCGCGCATATGGCGCGGTCCTCCTCAACGCCGACGGCGAGGAGTTCACCGACTCGCTCGGCCCGCGCGACGAGGTGAGCCAGGCGATCTTCGACGAGGTCGCGAAGGGGAAGGGTGTGAAGACGCCGGCGGGGCACGACGCCGTCTGGCTCGACACGACGCGCATCCCCGAGCACGACGCCGAGCTCTCCCTCCCGTACATGCTGCGCCGCTATCGCGCGGCCGGCGTCGACCCGCTCCGCGAGCCGATCCTCACGTACCCTGTCCTCCATTACCAGAACGGCGGTCTCGTGATCGACACGAACGCCGAGACGACTCTCGAAGGCCTCTACGCCTGCGGCGAGATCGCCGGCGGG
>DATKRA010000052.1:0-41804 GCA_035532455.1 Gaiellaceae bacterium
CCTTCTCGGCGTTGAACCACTTCACGGTTCCGGTTGCCATAGATGAAACACCTCCTCCGCCACTTCAGGAACGGGCAGAGGAAGCGCACCGTGCGCGACCCGGTACTCGCTCGCTAGACGGGCGCGAGCCTATCAGCAACGAGGGCGCTCGTCACTCGAGCTCGCTCGGCCGACCGGCCGGGGCTGCCGCGTACGATTCGCGCGATGCGGTACGCACGCGAGATTGAAGTTCCGAAGCCGGTGGACGAGACGTTCGCGTATCTCGCCGACTTCACGCACACCGCCGAGTGGGATCCGGGGATCGCCGAAGCGCGGCGGCTGACTCCGGCGCCGACCGCGGGCGGCAGCCGCTTCGAGGTCGTCGCGCTCTTCCGCGGCAAGCGCCAGCGGTTCGAGTACGTCGTCACCGCGTACGAGGAGGGCCGGCGCATCGCGCTGCGCGGCGAGGGCGAGAAGGCGATCTCGGACGACGTGATCGTCGTCTCCCCGAGCAACGGCGGGACGCGCATCGGGTACGAGGCCGACCTTCGCCTCAAGGGTGTCTTGCGCGTCGCCGAGCCGTTCCTCCGCTCGACGGTCGAACGCATGGGGAACGACGCGCTCGACGGCCTCGCGGCCCGCCTCGCTCGGTGACGGTCGTCGCGCTCGCCACAGGGGCCGAGATGCGGCTGACCGGCGACGGCGCCACAGCCGTCGTGTGCGTGAACGGCGGGCAGGGCTCGGAGGTCGAAGGCACGTGGAGCGCGTCGCTCGAGTGGCTCGTCGGCCGGCTCGCGCCGCAGTTCCCTGCGCTCGCCTTCGCGGAGGTGCGCTACCGGATCAAGTCGTGGAAGCGGCTCGATGACTGCGTCGCCGACGCGCGCGCGGCGATCCGCGAGGTCGGAGCGGAACGGACGCTGCTGCTCGGCTTCTCGATGGGCGGGGCCGTCTCCATCTCGGCGGCCGACGAGCCATCCGTCGCCGGCGTGCTGGGGCTCGCGCCGTGGATCCCGGAACGGCTGTCGCTCGAGCCGCTGCGCGGGAAGCGCCTCGACGTCCTCCACGGCTCGCTCGACCGCTGGCTGCCGGGGATCCCCGGCGTGTCGGCCGCGTCGTCGCGGCGGGGCTTCGAACGGGCGCAGGCGCTCGGCGTCGCAGGCGAGTACGCGCTGATCCCGGGCGCGCTGCACGGCATCGCGCTCCGCGCGCACTGGGGCCGGCCCTATCCGCTACCGCGCGCCGGCGAGTGGGCGCGTCGCGTCGCGCATCAGGTCGCGGAGCTCTGAAGCCGGCGCCGCGCGCGCTGCGCCTCGTCGGGAACCTTGACGTCCCAGACCAGCCCGAGCCGCTCCGCGCCACGGATCACCCACCACGAGACGTCGAACTGGCCGCGGTCGAGACCGTGCCGCGCCGATGCCGGAAACGCGTGGTGGTTGTTGTGCCACCCCTCGCCGAAGACGAGCGCGGCGACGAGCCGGTTGTTCCGGGCCTCGTCGCGCGAGCGGTAGTCCTGGCTCCCGAACATGTGGCAGATCGAGTTCACGCTGAACGTCGCGTGCTGGTACGCGAAGATCCGGATCAGGCCGCCCCAGACGAGCCCCTCGAGACCGGCGTCGACGGAGCCGCCGATCCAGTAGCCGAGCAGGAACGGGAGCCCGAGCGTGAGCACGACCCAGAGGAGATAGGCACGGTCGACGAGTCGGATGACGCGGTTCTCGTAGAGATCCTTCCCGTACTCGCGGCCCTGCTCCATGCCGAGATTCGTGAAGAGCCAGCCGACGTGCGCGTGGACGAAGCCGCGCAGCGCGCCGAGCGCGCCGTCCCCGTGGCCGACATGCGGGGAGTGGGGATCGCCCGGCTGGTCGGAGAGCGCATGGTGCTTGCGGTGGTCGGTGACCCACTGCGTGAGCGGCCCCTGCATCGTCATGCAGCCGAGGATCGCGAGCACCGCCTCGACGGGCGTGCTCGTCTCGAAGCCGCGATGCGTGAAATAGCGGTGGAAGCCGATCGTCGTCCCGAACGCGCACAGGACGTAGAACCCGACGAACAGTGCAAGATCGAGCCAGTGGAACGCGACGCCCCAGAGAAGGCCCATCGCGGAGACGAGACCGAGCGGCGGGACGACGACCGCCACCAGGGTCACGACCTGGCTGATCCGGCTCGTCCGGGAGCGAACCGTTCCTATCTTCGTGGCGGTGTCCGTCATCGGTGGCAGCGCTATTGAACCGGTATTCGCCGGCGGGCGAAGATCGGTTGATGCGGATTGCAGTGATCGGGAGCGGTGTGGCCGGGCTCGGGGCGGCCCACGTCCTCTCGCGGGTACACGACGTGCACGTCTTCGAGCAGGACGGCCGCGCCGGCGGGCACGCGAACACCGTCACGCACGACGGGCTGGCGCTCGACACGGGATTCCTCGTCCACAACGAGCGGAACTACCCGCTGCTCGGGCGGTTATTCGGGGAGCTCGGGGTTTCGACGCACGCCTCAGACATGTCCTTCTCGGTCTGTTGCAGCGGCTGCGGGCTCGAGTACTCCGGCCGGCGGCCGTTCGCGCAGCCGCGGAACGCCGCCAGCCCGGCGTTTCTCTCGCTCATGTGGGAGATCGGCCGCTGGCTGCGGACGGCACGCCCGGCCGACGAGTCGCAGTCCCTTGCGGACTACCTCGACGAGCACGGGTACTCGCAGCGCTTCCGCCGCCACTTCCTCGTGCCGCTCACGTCGGCGCTCTGGTCGACCGCGCCCGGCCGTGCGCTCGAGTTCCCGGCGGCGTACGCGATCCGCTTCTTCGACAACCACGGGATGCTCGGCTTCGGGCGTTTCGCGTGGCGGACGGTCACCGGCGGGAGCCGGACGTACGTCGACGCGATCGCGGCACGGCTCGGCGACCGGCTGCGGCTGGCGAGCGGCGTTCGCTCCATCAGGCGCACTACGAACGGAGTCGAGCTCCGCGTCGGAGACGGCGTCGAGGGGTACGACTGCGTCGTGATCGCGACGCACGCCGACGAGGCGCTCGCGCTGCTCGAAGATCCGACCTCGGACGAGCGGCGCGTGCTCGGCGCGTTCTCGTACACGACGAACGAGGCGACGCTCCACACCGACTCGCGCTACCTCCCCCGGGCGCGCCGCGCGCGAGCCTCGTGGAACTACCGTCTCGGCGACGATGGGCTGCCGACGATCACGTACCACCTGAACCGGCTCCAGGCGCTCGACGCGGAGAAGGATTACTGCGTGACGCTCAACGAAGACGTGCCTGACGAGCACGTCCTCGAGCGGATGACGTACACGCACCCGCTCTTCACGGTCGACTCGATGAAGGCTCAGGCGGAGCTCCCGCAGCTCGCCGGCGAGCGGACGGTGTACGCGGGCGCGTACTTCGGCAACGGCTTCCACGAGGACGGTCTCGCGAGCGGCGTCGCGGCGGCGCGCGCGCTCGGGGTGGAGTGGTGAAATCGGCCGTCTACACCGGGACGCTGATGCACGCGCGGCGCTCGCCCTCGCGGCACGTCTTCCGCTACCCGATCTCGTACTGGCTCTTCGACCTCGACGAGCTGCCCGAGCTCGAGCTGCGGCTGCGGCTCTTCTCCGTCAACCGGCGCAACGTCGTCACGCTGCGCGACCGCGACCACTTCGATACGACGAAGCCGCTGAAGCAGGCGGTCGTCGAGCTCGCCGGAGACCCGACGATCGAGCGCGTCCTCATGCTCACGCAGCCGCGCGTGCTCGGCTACGTCTTCAACCCCGTGACCTTCTACTGGTGCTACAGGGCCGACGGCTCGCTCGCGTGCATCGTCTCGGAGCTCAACAACACGTTCGGCGAGCGGCTGCCGGAGGTCTTACGCGGGCCTGCGCTCGAGTACGAGCATCGCAAGCGGCTCCACGTCTCGCCGTTCTTCGGCCTCGACCACAGCTACGAGTACGCGTTCTCGCAGCCGGGGGACGAGGTGTGGGCGCGGATCCATGTGCGCGACGACGCCGGTCGCAAGCCGCTGACCGCGGTGCTGCACGGGAAGCGCCGCGAGCTGACGAACCGCACGCTCGCCGGGCTCCTGCTCCGCTATCCGCTGCAGCCGTTGCAGGTGATCGCGCTCATCCACTTCGAGGCGCTCCGTCTCTGGCTCAAGCGCGTGCCGTTCCACCACAAGCCGCCGTTCGTGCCGGGCGAGGGGAGCGCGCGGACGTGAATGTCCGTGCCGAGCCGACCGCCGCACGTGGACGCCTGCTCGAGCGGACGGCAACCGCTGTGCTCGAGCGCGCGCTCGCCGGGCTCGAGGGAGGGACGCTCGAGGTCAAGCTGCCGGGCGGGAGCGTCCGGCGTTTCGGCACCGGCTCTCGCGTCCGGCTTGCGATCAACGACCGCGCCTTCTTCCGCCGTCTTGCGACACGCGGCAAGCTCGGCTTCGGCGAGTCGTACACCGCGGGCGAATGGGACTCGAACGACCTCGTCGGCCTGCTCGAGCTACTGCTCCGGAACGCCGACGCCGTCGCCGAACGATACGCACGCGTGCGGCGCCTGCTCGAGATGCGCCCGCGCTTCGCGCGCCGCAACGGGTTCGCCCGCTCCCGCCGCAACATCGCCTACCACTACGACCTCGGCAACGACCTCTTCGAGCTCATGCTCGACGAGACGATGACGTACTCGTGCGCCGTCTTCGCCGAGCCCGGCTTCTCCCTCGCGGACGCCCAGCGCGAGAAGTACCGCCGACTTAGTGACAACTTGTCACTAAGTCCGGAGGACCACGTGCTCGAGATCGGATGCGGCTGGGGCGGGTTCGCGCGCTACGCGGCGGAGAACCACGGCTGCCGCGTCACCGGTCTGACGATCTCTCGCGAGCAGGCCGTCGTCGCGCGCGAGCGCACGGCGGGGCTGCCGGTCGAGATCGTGGAGCAGGACTACCGCAAGGTCCAGGGCGAGTTCACGAAGGTCGTCTCGATCGAGATGATCGAGGCGATCGGGGAAAACCAGTTCGGGACGTTCTTCGCGACGATCGACCGCGTTCTCGCGCCGGGCGGTCGCGCCGCGATTCAGGCGATCCTCGTCCCCGACCAGCGCTGGGAGCGCTACCGCCGCTCGCCGGACTGGATCGAGCGCTATGTCTTCCCGGGCTGCCTCATCCCGTCGCTCGAGTCGCTCGCGCGCGCCGCGGCGAAGGACTCGCGGCTCGGGATCTACGGCGTCCACGAGATCGGCGAGCACTACGCCGAGACGCTGCGACGCTGGCGTGCGAGCTTCCACGAGCGGATCGAGGACGTGCGCCGGCTCGGCTACGACAGGCGCTTCGAGCGGACGTGGGACTTCTACCTCGCCTTCTGCGAAGCGGCTTTCCGCACCCGCGCGCTCCGCGACGTCCAGCTCCTCGTCGCGCGCGCCGGAAGCATCGGATGAACGCGTACCAGCTGCTGCACCGCGTCGGCTTTCGCGAGCTCCTCCGGCACGTTTATCGCATCGAGGTCGTCGGCGCCGAGCGCATCCCGGCGAGCGGGCCGGTCATCTTCGCCGCGAATCACGAGTCGATCTGGGATCCGTTCATTCTCGGCGTCGCGACGCCGCGGGAGATCCACTACATGGCGAAGGCCGAGCTCTTTGCGTCGCGTCCGCTCGCAGCCGTCATGCGCTCGCTCAACGCCTTCCCGGTCGAGCGCGGCGGCGGCGACCAGGCGGCGATGTCGGAGGCTGGTCGCCTCCTCGCGGGCGGCGCGGTGCTCGGGATCTTCCCGCAGGGGACGTCGAAGCCGGAGCGCCAGATCGGCTGGCATCGCGGCGCCGCGCGCCTCGCGCTCGCGAGCGGGGCGCCGCTCGTGCCGGTGCGTCTCAGCGGGACGCGGCGCCTGCCGCTGCCGAGCCGGGTGCGGATCGTCGTCGGCGAGCCGATCGCCGTCGAGCCCGGGCGCCCGACCATCGCCGCCGCAAAGTCTCTGACCGAGCAGGTCGAGCAGGCGGTCACGGCGGCGTGATCGAGCACCGCTGGGAGCTGTGGCTCGTCGGCTGGGGCGCGTCGGCGCTCCTCCTCGCCGTGCTGTACCTCTGGCAGCGGCGCACGCGCGACGCGACCGCGGTCGACGCGGGCTGGGGAGGGGCACTCGCGCTCTGCGCAGTCCTGTACGCGCTGCTCGCGCCCGGCTGTCTCGCGCAGAAGCTCGCGATCGCCCTGCCGGTCGGGCTCGAGAACCTTCGCATCGCCTCGCTCGTCCGCAACCGGCTCGGGAAGGGCGAGGACGGCCGCTACCAGGAGCTTCGCCGCCGCTGGCGCGAGAAGGGACGCGAGCAGCGGACGTTCGCGATCTTCTACCAGGCGCAGGCGCTGCTGGCGGCCGGGTTGTCCGTACCGGCGTTGCTCGCGAGCTTCAACCACGATCGCCTCGCAGTCGTCGAGTGGATCGGCGTGGCGCTCTGGATCGTCGCGGCGTCGCTCGAGTCGGTCGCCGACCGGCAGCTCGCCGCCTTCCGTCGCGATCCCGCGAACACGGGCGGCGTGATGGATCGCGGCCTCTGGCGGTACTCGCGCCACCCGAACTACTTCTTCCAGACGCTCACGTGGGTCGCGTACGCGCTCATCGCCGTCGCGGCGCCGTGGGGATGGCTCGCGTTCGGAGCGCCGGCGCTTATCCTCTACCTCGTCCTCTTCGTCACCGGCGTGCCGCCGGCGGAGGAGTCGTCGCTGCGCTCGCGCGGCGACGCCTACCGCGCGTACCAGGCCCGGACGTCCGTCTTCGTCCCATGGCTGCGGAAGTCCTAATCGACCGGCTCATCGCGTCCGGCCGCGTGCCCGACCCGCTCCTGCGCGCCGGCATCCGCGCCGCCTGCGCGACGCGTCTCCGTCGCGAGCGCCGCCGTTGGCCGGAAGCGAAGGAGGCGTTCGTCGAGCAGCTCCGTTCCTCGCCGATCGCCGAGCAGGTCGATAAGCCGAACGAGCAGCACTACGAGGTTCCGCCGGAGTTCTTCCGCCTCGTCCTCGGCCCGCGGCTGAAATACAGCTCGTGCCTCTGGCCCGACGGCGTCGACACGCTCCCCGCCGCCGAGGACGCGATGCTCGCGGTCACCTGCGAGCGCGCCGGCGTCGAAAACGGGATGGCACTGCTCGACCTCGGCTGCGGCTGGGGCTCGCTCACCGGCTGGCTGAGCGAGCGCTATCCCGACTCGCAGATCCTCGCCGTCTCGAACTCGCGCCCGCAGCGGGAGTGGATCGAGGCGAAGCGGCTGCCGAACGTCCGCGTCCTCACCGCCGACGTGAACGGCTTGGAGCTCGACGAGCGCTTCGACCGGATCCTCTCCGTCGAGATGCTCGAGCACATGCGGAACTACGACGCGCTCTTCGCGCGGATCGCGTCGTGGCTCGAGCCGGACGGCCGCTTCTTCTGCCACGTCTTCTCGCACGACCGCTTCGCATATCCGTACGACGGCGGCTGGATGACGCGACGGTTCTTCACGGCCGGGACGATGCCGTCGGACGATCTCCTGCCGCGCTTCGACCGCGACCTGCGGCTCGAGGAGCACTGGCGCGTCTCGGGCTCGCACTACGCGCGTACCGCCGAGGCGTGGCTCGAGCGGCTCGACGCGAACCGCGCCGAGGTCGATCGCGTCGTCGGGCGCGCGGTCGCCGCCGAGTGGCGCGTCTTCTTCCTTGCCTGCGCGGGGCTGTGGGGCTATCGCGGCGGGGAGGAGTGGCTCGTCTCGCACTACCGCTTCGCGAACCGGGCGTCAGCCGTGTAGCTTGTCGCGCCGGCGCGTTCTGCCGCCCATGGCCTCCTCGACGATGCCGGCGAGCATGCCGCGGAACACGAAGTTGTGCAGCGGTCGCAGCGCGTTCCAGTAGAGGAGCCCCGCGATGCCCGACGGGTCGAAGATCGCGGTCTGGCGGATGCGCGAGCGGCTCTCGTCGCCCTCGACGGCGAACTCGAGCCATGCTTTCCCGGGCAGGCGCATCTCGGCGCGGAGGCGGAGGAGCCGGTCGGGCTCGTAGGCCTCGACGCGCCAGAAGTCGACGGGCGCTCCGACCGTGAGCTCCTCCGGGTCGAGGCGGCCGGGACGGAGCCCGACCCCGCCCGCGAGGACGTCGAGCGCGCCGCGCAGCCGCCACAGGCTCCGGCCGTAGTACCAGCCGGTCCGCCCGCCGATCCGCCGGATCGGGGCGAATGCCTGGGCCGGAGGGACGGGCAGCTCGGCCGTGCGGATGTCCGTCCGCCGCCGCCGGTCGTGCTCGGCGCTCACGACCTGCTCGAGCGCGGCGCGAAAGCCTCGCGGGCGGATCGCGAAGCGGTCGAGCGCGCTCGGGTCGTGGACGACGGTCTCGTTCGAGAGCCCGGCGACGAGGCGGCGGCCGACCCGCGAATGGCGCGGCGTCACGAGGGCGAGCCAGAGGCTCGACAGCCGCGGGGTGAGGAACGGGACGGAGATGAGGTACCGCCGCAGCCCTCGCCGGCGGGCGTACTCGCGCATGAGATCGCCGTACGTCGCGACCTCCTCGCCCCCGATCTCGAAGACGCTGCTCTCGCCCGGCTCGAGGTCGAGCGCCGCGACGAGATAGGCGACGACGTCGTCGATCGCGATCGGCTGGGCGCGCGTCTCGACCCAGCGCGGCGTGATCATCACCGGCAGCCGCTCGGTCAGCGCGCGGACGATCTCGAACGGGACGCTTCCGCTCCCGATCACGATCGACGCCCGGAACTCGATCGTCTCGACGCCGGAGTCCGCGAGCACGCGACCGACCTCCTGGCGGCTCGCGAGATGTGGGGAGAGGTCGTCGCCGCGTCCCAGCCCGCCGAGGTAGACGATTCGCCGCAGGCCGGCGTCGCGTGCGGCCGCGCCGAACGTCGCCGCGGCTTCCCGGTCGCTCTCCTCGAAGCCCGCGGCCGCGCCCATGCCGTGCACGAGGTAGTAGGCGACCTCGACGTCCTCGAGCGCTGCGCGGACAGCCGTTGCGTCGCGAATGTCTCCCGTGACGATCTCGACGCCGGGCCGCGACTCGACGGCCTCGGGGCGCCGGGCGAAGCAGCGGACGCTCGCGCCGCGGTCGAGCAGCGCGGGGAGGAGGTGTCCGCCGACGTAGCCGGTGGCTCCGGTGAGGAGGACGCGGGGGCCGGAACTCATCGAGCTCGACAGTACCCGCTCGTCTCCCGCTAGGATCGCGGGCTAGTGATGACTAGGCAATGCATGGGCGCGATGAGTCGTGCCGGGTTCCTGCGGCAAGGGGTGATCGGCGGCGGGGCGGTGCTCGTCTCCGCATCCGGTCTCGGCGCGTTCGCTTCCGCTGCTTTCGCGGACGCACCGTCGGACGGCGATCTCGCATATCTCCGCCTGCTGATCGCCGTCGAGCTGCTCGCCGTCGACTTCTACGGCCGGGCGCTCGAGCACGGCGACCTCCGGCGTTCCTACTCAGCGCTCGCGCGCCAGATCCGCGGCGAGGAGCACGAGCACTACACGCTCCTCGCCGGCCTGCTGAGGGCGGCAGGCCAGACTCCCGCCACCGCAGGGGACATCGACTTCTCGTACCCCGCGGGGACGTTCGCGAGACGGCGCTCGATCCTCGGCTTCGCGAAGGAGCTCGAGCGCGTCCTCGCCGGCGCCTACATCGACGCCGTCGAGCACGTGCAGACGCCCGGTTACCGCGAGACGATGGCGCGCATCCTCGCGAACGAGGCGCAGCACCATGGTGCGCTCGCGGTGCTCGAGGGGGAGCCGGTCATCGAGAAGCGGTTCCCGTCGCCGTTCCGCATGTCCGCGCTGTCCAACTTCCTCGACAACTACGAGAGCTGAGGGATGGCGAAGCAGCAATACACGGCGAGCGAGGCCGCGGCGGCGCTCGGGATCAGTCTCGACACGCTGCGCCGTTGGGATCGCGCGGGACGCATCCGCGTGAAGCGCGACGCGAGCAACCGCCGCGTTGTCGCGGCACGCGAGATCGACCGCCTGCGCGGCGCCGGCGGAGGCGAGCACATCACCGCACGCAACCGCTTCCCAGGAACCGTGACCGACGTTCAGGTCGACGGGCTCATGGCGCAGGTCGAACTCGTCGTGACGGAGCCGGTGCGGCTCGTGGCGCTCGTCACCCGCGACGCCGTCGAGGAGCTCGGGCTGAAGAAGGGGATGGCCGCGACGGCGATTGTCAAGTCCACGAACGTGATGGTGCAGAGCTGATGAAGCGTCTGCTCCTCGTGCTCGGCCTGCTCGGACTTCTCGCAGGACCGGCGGCGTCTGCGACGCGGGTCGCGCCGAAGATCACCGTGTACGCCGCGGCGTCGCTGACGGACGCCTTCCCGGCCATCGCTCGGCACGAGACGTACTCCTTCGGCGGCTCGAACACGCTCGCCACGCAGATCGAGCAGGGCGCCCCCGCGGACGTATTCGCGTCCGCGAACACGGCGCTGCCGATCCAGCTCCACCAGCAGGGCCTTTGCTCGAAGCCGGTCGTGTTCACGCGCAACACGCTCGTGATCGTCGTCCCGAAGGCGAACCCGGGGCACGTCAAGAGCATCTACGACCTCGCGAAGCCGGGCGTCACCGTCGACGTCGCCGCGCCCGGCGTTCCCGTCGGCACGTACACGCAGCAGATCCTCAACAACATGAACATCGCCGCCGCGGTGAACAAGAACGTCGTCAGCCAGGAGACGGACGTGCGGACCGTGCTGGCCAAGGTCGCGCTCGGCGAGGTCGACGCGGGCTTCGTCTACTCGACCGACGCGAAAACCGTCCGCGGCAAGGTGAAGGTGATCAAGGTACCGGCGTGGGCGCAACCGAAGGTCCAGTACGGCATCTGCGTCGTGTCGGCGAGCGTGAACAAAGCCGCCGCGCACGCGTTCATCAAGCTCGTGCTGAGCAAGGCTGGTCAAAGGAAGCTGCTCAAGTACGGCTTCCTGCCGCGCGTCAAGCCCGCGCCAAAACACAAGAAGCGGTAGGTAATGAGAGGCAGGCTCGGCGGCGGCCTGTTCGTCGTGCTCGCGGCGGTCGCGATCGTTTTCCTCGTCCTTCCGATCGTCGGGATCTTCGTCGACACGACGCCGGGAAGGGTGCTCGCTCAGCTCTCGAACCCCGTCGTCGACGACGCCTTCGTCGTGACGGTGAAGACGAGCCTCGTCGCGCAGGCGCTGATCCTTCTCTTCGGGACGCCGACGGCCTATCTGCTCGCGACGAGGCGCTTCACCGGGCGCTCGCTCGTTGTCACGCTCGTCGAGCTCCCGCTCGTCCTGCCGCCGGCGGTGGCGGGGATCGGGCTGCTCGCGGCGCTCGGACAGGAGGGGCTGCTCGGCTCGAGCCTCCACGCGCTCGGCGTCTCGCTCCCGTTCACGCAAAGCGCGGTGGTCGTCGCCGTCGCGTACGTCGCGAGCCCGCTCTACATCCGCCAGGCGCTCGCGGCGTTCGAGGCGGTCGACCCGCGGCTGCCGGCGGCCTCGCGCACGCTCGGCGCCGGACCTACGCGCACGTTCTTCCGCGTCATGCTCCCGCTCGCGCGCGGCGGGCTGATCGCGGGGCTCGCGCTCTCGTTCGCGCGCGGTCTCGGCGAGTTCGGCGCGACGATCATGTTCGCGGGCAGCCTCCAGCACGTCACGCAGACGCTGTCCCTCGCCATCTACTACGAGTTCGACCAGAGCTTCGACGCGACGCTCGCGATGAGCGGCGTCCTCGTCGTCGTCAGCGCCCTGCTCCTCCTCACCCTCCGACTCGCTCTCTCATGGCAACGATCACCCTCGAACACGTCACCGTCCCTCTTCGGGCTTTCGAGCTCGAGCTGAGCCTCGCCGTCGGCTCGACGGTCGCGCTCGTCGGGCCGTCGGGAGCGGGGAAGAGCACCGTGCTCAACGCGATCGCGGGGCTACTGCGGCCGAGCGGCGGATCGATCCGGTGCGGGGAGGAGATGTGGTTCGACGCGGCCGGCGGCGTGTTCCTGCCGCCTGAGCGGCGCAGCGTCGGCCTCGTGTTCCAGGACTACGCGCTCTTCCCGCATCTCACCGTTCGGGAGAACGTCGAGTACGCGCGGCGCCACGCCGCCGACGAGTACCTCGAGCGCTTCGGTATCGGGCACCTGCGCGAGGCGCGGCCGTACGGGCTCTCCGGCGGCGAGCGCCAGCGGGTCGCGCTCGCCCGGGCGCTCGCGCGCGACCCGGCGATCCTCCTCCTCGACGAGCCGCTCGCCGCGCTCGACGCCCACACGCGCGTCGAGGTGCGCACCGAGCTCCAGCAGCTCCTCGGCGGACTCGGGATCCCGACGCTGCTCGTGACGCACGACTTCGAGGACGCCGCCGCGCTCGCGACGGAGGTCGGTGTGATCGTCGACGGCCGGCTCCGCCAGTACGGCAGCCCGGCGGACCTCGTCGCGCGGCCCGCCGATCCGTTCGTCGCCTCGTTCACCGGCGCGAACGTCCTACGCGGCACGCCGAGCGGGCCGGGCTCCGTTCGCCTCGAGGACGGCACGGTGATCACGGCGGCGGAGGAGGGCGAGGGAGCGGCGGCGCTCGCCGTCTACCCGTGGGACATCACCGTCTCGACGCATCCGCCGGACGACTCCGCCATGAACGTCGTCGCGGGGACGATCACCGCGATCACCGAGCTCGGGAACCGCGCGCGCGTCACGATCGGGCCGGTGAGCGCGGAGATCACGGCGGAGTCGCTCCGCCGCCTCGGTCTCGTCACGGGCGGCCACGCGTACGCCGCCTTCAAGGCGACGGGAACTCGGGTCGTCGCCTAGGCCGCTGTAGTGTCCGCGCCTATGAAGGTGGCGATCTGGGGCTGCCGGGGCACGCTCCCCGCGCCCGGCCCGGCGACGGTCCGGTACGGCGGCAATACGAGTTGCGTTGCCATCGAGACCGCTGAGGGACGGCTCGTCGTCCTCGACTGCGGCAGCGGGATCCGGCCGCTCGGCAATGCCCTCGCTGCCGACCCGCCACGCGAGCTCGACATCCTGCTCACGCACATGCACCTCGACCACGTCGCGGGGCTTGGCTTCTTCGCGCCGCTGTTCATGGATACGACCGTGCGCATCTGGGGGCCGCGGCTCGCCGGCGCGCCGCTCGCGGAGAACGTCGCCTCGTACCTCTCGCCGCCGCTCTTCCCCATCCCCTTCGCCGACATCCCGGCGCGCATCGAGTTCACCGAAGTGCGCGACGAGACGTGGCGGATCGGCGACCTCTCCGTCACGGCCGCGCCCGTGCAGCACCCGGGCGGCGCGCTCGGCTACCGCCTCGAGGAAGGCGGCGGCACGCTCGCGTTCATCCCGGACAACGAGCTCGGCCTCGACCCGGACGCCGGCGTCGGGCTCGCGACGGGGGTGGACGTCCTGTTCCACGACGCCCAGTACACGGAGGCCGAATACCCCGCCAAGGCCGGCTGGGGGCACTCGTCCCTGCCCGACTTCGCTTCCTTCGTGCGGCGGACGGAGCCGGGCCGGGCGCTCATGTTCCATCACGATCCGGAGCACGACGAGGGGACGCTCGAGGCGATGCGGGACGAGGCGACGCGGCTTGCGGGCCGCGAGGTCGAGCTGGCCGCCGAAGGTCTGGTCGTCGAGGTCCCGGGAAGGTAATACCTGCTATACGCGTTTCTCCTGGGAAGCGAGCGAGGAGGACTTGGGATGGCACTGACGATCGGTGACGAGGCGCCGAACTTCACGGCGCAAACGACGGAAGGCGAGATCGACTTCCACGACTGGATCGGCGACTCGTGGGCGGTTCTCTTCTCCCACCCGAAGGACTTCACGCCGGTGTGCACGACCGAGCTCGGCTACATGGCCTCGATCAAGCCGGAGTTCGACAGGCGCGGCGTCAAGATCGTCGGCCTTTCCGTCGACCCGGTCGACAAGCACTCGGCCTGGGCCGACGACATCGAGGAGACGCAGGGGACGCGGCCGAACTACCCGATCATCGGCGATGCCGACTTCGCCGTCTCGAAGGCGTACGGGATGCTGTCGGCCGACGTCTCGGGCGACCCGGCCGACCGGACCGCGGCGCTCAACCAGACGGTGCGCAACGTCTTCGTCGTCGGGCCTGACAAGAAGATCAAGCTCGTGCTCGTCTATCCGATGACGACCGGCCGGAACTTCGACGAGGTGCTGCGCGTCGTCGACTCGCTCCAGCTCACCGCGAATCACAAGGTCTCGACGCCGGCGCAGTGGCAGCCGGGCGACGACGTGATCATCTCCGGCTCCGTCTCGAACGACGAGGCGAAGGAGCTCTTCGGCGAGTGGAAGGAGCCGAAGCCGTACATCCGGGTCGTTCCGCAACCCACCTGAGGCGGCGAGGTCCGAAGTCCGGCGACTACGATGCAAATCCCGTGACGATCGCCGACCTGCCAGAGGAAGCTCTTGCTGCGCACGGCCTGCGGGCAGGCGGCCGCGTCCTCCGCAACCCGAGCACGTCGCAGCTCTACGCGGCCGGGCTCGACAGCGGCGAAGGCGTCCTCTCCGACTCCGGCGGCCTCGTGGTCGACACAGGCCGCTTCACCGGTCGCTCGCCGAAGGACAAGTTCATCGTCCGCGAGCCCGGCTCGGAGGACCGCATCTGGTGGGGCGACGTCAACGCGGAGATCTCGGAGGAGAACTTCGACGGCCTCCGCGGCAAGATCTGCGCCAGCCTCGAGCAATCCGACGTCTACGTCATCGACGCGTTCTGCGGCGCCGACCCGAAGCACCGGCTCGCCGTCCGCGTGCTCACGGCGCACCCGTACCACGCGCTGTTCGCGAAGACGATGTTCATCGCTCCGACCGACGCCGAGCTCGACGGCTTCGAGCCGGACGTCCTCATCCTCCACGAGCCCGAGGTCGAGGCCGACCCGGAGCAGGACGGCACGCGCACCGGCGTCTTCGTCTGTCTCCATCCGAGCCGCGGTGAGGTGATCATCGGCGGCACGTTCTACGGCGGCGAGATCAAGAAATCGGTGTTCACCGTGATGAACGACCGCCTGCCGCTCGACGGGATCGCGCCGATGCACTGCTCCGCGAACGTTTCGGAGGACGGGGAGGACGTCGCGATCTTCTTCGGTCTCTCGGGCACCGGCAAGACGACGCTGTCGGCGGATCCGGCGCGCAAGCTCATCGGTGACGACGAGCACGGCTGGGGCGACGAGGGCGTCTTCAACTTCGAGGGCGGCTGCTACGCAAAGACGATCCGGCTGTCGGCCGACGCCGAGCCGGAGATCTGGAGCGCGGTGCACAGCTTCGGCACCGTCCTCGAGAACGTCGTCGTCGACGAGCGCGGCAACCTCGACCTCGACGACGACTCGAAGACCGAGAACACGCGCGCGGCGTACAAGCTCGAGAAGATCGCGAACATGCTCCCCGCGAAGCGCGCCGGCCACCCGCGCTCCGTCATCTTCCTCGCCGCCGACGCGTTCGGGATCCTGCCGCCGATCGCGCGCCTCAGCCGCGAGCAGGCGCTGTTCTTCTTCCTCTCCGGCTACACGTCGAAGCTCGCCGGCACCGAGCTCGGCGTCACCGAGCCGCAGCCGACGTTCTCCACGTGCTTCGGCGCACCGTTCCTGCCGCAGCCGCCGACGGTCTACGCGGAGCTGCTCGGGAAGAAGCTCGACCAGCACGACGCGACCGTCTGGCTCATCAACACCGGCTGGACGGGCGGCCCGTTCGGCGAGGGGCACCGGATGCCGATCAAGGCGACCCGCGCACTGCTCTCCGCCGTCCTGTCGGGACACCTGCACGAGGTCGAGTTCCGGACGGATCCGGTCTTCGGGTTCTACGTCCCGGTCACCGCGCCCGACGTCGACGAGTCGCTGCTCGACCCGCGCTCGACGTGGGCCGACCCGGCGCGCTACGACGAGAAAGCGCGCGAGCTCGCGCGGATGTTCGCGGAGAACTTCGCCACGAAGCACGCCGACGCACCGGCCGAGATCGCGGCTGCCGCGCCGACCCAGTAGTCATAGTCCGCGAAGGGCGGTGGGAGGACGCCGGCCCGGGCATGAGCATGCACGCTTAGTCAGCGCGGCCGGGTCCGCGTTTGCGCCTCCTTCGCGCGGAGCTTCCACTTGCGCACCTCCTCTTTGCGGAGCAACGCGTTGTGACGGATCGCGATCGCGTGCAGCTCGCGCTGGAGCTTGCGCCAGCTGTGGAACCGCTCGTGTGGCAGTGCGCCCGACTCGACGGCGGCGAGCACGGCGCACCCGGGCTCGTGCTCGTGGGAGCAGTCGCCGAACCGGCAGGCCGCCGCAAGCTCCTCGACGTCGGAGAACGTCGCGTCCAGGCCGGCGGTGCCGACGTCCCAGAGCTGCAGCTCGCGCAGGCCCGGCGTGTCGATCACCAGGCCGCCGCCCGGCAGGAGCAGGAGCTGGCGGTGCGTCGTCGTGTGCCGTCCCTCGTCGTCGTCCTCGCGCGTCTCCGTCGTCGCCATGACGTCGTCACCCACCGGTACGCCCTGGGCGTACCGGGATCTTCGGCCGGGCGGCGCCGGCTCCGCCGGCGGGGCTTCCAGCCACATCCAGCGGTTGACGAGCGTCGACTTGCCGACGCCGGACGAGCCGAGTAGGACGGCGGACTTGCCCGGCTCGACCCGCGCGCGCAGCGCGTCACAGCCCTGGCCGGTGAGCGCGGAGACGACGTGGACGGGAACGCCGAGCGCGACCGCCTCGACCTCTGCGACGAGCGGCCACGGATCCTCGAGCCGGTCAGCCTTCGTGAGGACGATCTCGGGGGACGCGCCGGTCTCCCAGATCGAGACGAGGTAGCGCTCGATCCGGCGCGGCTCGAGATCGGGGCCGAGCGAGGAGACGACGAACGCGACGTCGACGTTCGCGGCGAGCGTCTGGGCCGTCGTCGTCAGGCCGGCGGCGTTGCGGACGATCGCGCTGCGACGCGGTAGCACCTGGCGGATGAGGCCGTCCGCGACGCCGACCCAGTCGCCGACTGCGACCTCCGTTCCGTCGTGGAGGAAGCGGCCGGGCATGCCGCAGCGGGCGGCCCCGTCGGCGGTCCAGACGTCGAACGCGCCGCGGTGTGCCGCCGCGATGCGCCCCGGCTCGAGGCCCGGTTCCAGATTGTCGGCGAGTTCGGGAGTCCACCCGAGTTCGCCTAATTCGTACTGAGGCAAGCGAGGCTCCTTCGCAAGAGAGTGGGACGCCAGACGTCCCCTTCGAAGGAGCGCCCGGCGGCTAGGACAGGAAGACCGAGGAGGCACGTGGCACAGTCATTTGTTCGAGCCTCCTTTCGCCGGGGACGAGGCGGATCGTAGCCAATCTGCGCGTAGCGGCAATCCGCGGCGGCTCCCATTGGCGAGATGCGCGGAAACCTTGTAAGAATCCAGACCGGATGCGCAGTGACGACCGTGGAGCTGTCGCGCCGCTTCGGCGGGTCGACGGCGTCGATCGCCGGATCATCGAGGCGCTGCAGCGAAACGGCCGCGAGTCGTTCCGTGGGATCGCGGCGCGCGTCGGCGTGTCGGAGGCGACAGTCCGCGCCCGCTACGGCAGGCTGACGGGCGAGGGGATCCTCCAGGTCGTCGGAGTCACGAACCCGCTCGGCCTCGGCTTCGAGCAGGCACTCGTCGGCGTCAAGACCTCAGGCTCGCCGAGCGCCGTCGCCGACGAGATCTCGCAGTGGCCCGAGGCGGACTACGTCGTCGTCACCGCCGGGCAGTTCGACGTCGTCGTCGAGGTCGTCGCCTCGGGTCGTACGGAGCTGCTCGAGCTCACGAACCGGATCCGCGCGCTCGACGGCGTCGTGTCCACCGAGACCTTTCTCTACCTCGAGATGTGGAAGCAGCTCTACGACTGGGGGACACGTGGCGGCAACTGACCTTCGGCAACTCGCGAACGACCATCTCTGGCTCCACTTCACGCGCATGGGCGGGCACGTGCCGCCGATCATCGTCAGCGGCGACGGCTGCTACCTCGAGGATGCCGAGGGCAACCGCTACCTCGACGCGCTCGCGGGGCTCTTCTCGGTCAACCTCGGCTACGGCTTCGGTGACGAGATCGGGCAGGCCGCGCACGAGCAGATGAAGGAGCTGCCCTTCTACACGAACTGGACGTACGCGCATCCGCGCGCGATCGAGCTCGCCGCCGAGGTTGCGTCGCTCGCGCCCGGCGACCTCAACCGCGTCTTCTTCGTGTCCGGCGGCTCCGAGGCGGTCGAGGCGGCGTGGAAACTCGCCCGGCAGTTCTTCATCGCCCGCGACGGCATTCCGCCGGGAAAGAAGTACAAGGCGATCGCGCGCAACATCGCCTACCACGGCACGACCATGGGAGCGCTGTCGATCAACGGGATCGAGGCGCTGCGCGCGCCGTTCGAGCCGCTCGTCCCCGAGGTGCGCCACGTGAGCAACACGAACGGCTACCACCGTCCCGCCGGCGAGACGGAAGAGGAGTTCACCGCCGTCCTCCTCGACGAGCTCGAACGGACGATCCTCGAGATGGATCCCGAGACCGTCTGCCTCGTTCACATGGAGCCGGTACAGAACGCCGGCGGCGCGTTCGTTGCGCCCGCGGGCTACTGGGCCGGAGTGCGGGCGCTCTGCGACCGCTACGACATCCTCCTGTCGGCCGACGAGGTGATCACGGGCTTCGGGCGCGTCGGCCACTGGTTCGCCTCCGAGCGGTACGACATCCGCCCCGACATCGTCACGACGGCGAAGGGCCTCTCCTCGTCGTACGCGGCAATCGGCGCCGTCGTTGCCACCGACCGCGTGATGGAGCCGTTCCTCGCCGACACCTCGATGTACTCGCACGGGATCACGTTCGGCGGCCATCCCGTCATGGCGGCGATCGCGCTGAAGAACATCGAGATCATGAAGCGCGAAGGGATCATGGAGCACGTCCTCTCGAACGAGGACGCCTTCCGCTCGACGCTCGCGCAGCTCCTCGACCTGCCGATCGCGGGCGACCTGCGCGGCGCCGGCTTCTTCTACGCTCTCGAGCTCGTGAAGGACAAGGAGACGCGCGAGACCTTCAGCGACGAGGAGTGCGAGCACCTGCTGCGCGGCTTCCTCTCGCACCGGCTGTTCGAGAAGGGACTCATCTGCAGGGCCGACGACCGGGGCGACCCGGTGATCCAGATCTCGCCGCCGCTCGTCGCGACGCAGGCGCAGTTCGACGAGATGACGGGCATCCTCGGCGAGGTGCTCGCCGAAGCATGGGAGGAGATCCAATGAGCGCTGCCGCGCCGGCCGGCGAGACGACACCGGACACGGTCGAGTACGACATCCGCCTGATCGGGTTGACGAAGCGCTTCGATGACGTGGTCGCCGTCGACGGCATCTCGCTCGACATCGAGCGCGGCCACTTCTTCGCGCTGCTCGGGCCGTCGGGCTGCGGCAAGACGACGACGCTCCGGATGATCGGCGGATTCGAGGAGCCGACGGCGGGCCGGATCGAGCTCGGCGGAGTCGATGTGGCGCGGCTGCCGCCCTACAAGCGCGACGTCAACACGGTCTTCCAGTCGTACGCGCTCTTCCCGCACCTCTCGATCTTCGAGAACGTCGCGTTCGGGTTGCGGCGCCGCGGGGTCAGGGGCGACGACCTGCGCACTCGCGTTGGTGACGCTCTCTCGCTCGTCGGGCTCGGCGGTCTCGATCGCCGCAAACCGCGCCAGCTCTCCGGCGGCCAGCAGCAGCGGATCGCGCTCGCGCGAGCCCTCGTGAACCATCCGCGCGTGCTGCTCCTCGACGAGCCGCTCGGAGCGCTCGACCTCAAGCTGCGGAAGGAGATGCAGCTCGAGCTGAAGCGGATCCAGAGCGAGGTCGGGATCACGTTCGTCCACGTCACTCACGACCAGGAGGAGGCCATGACGATGGCCGACCGGATCGTGATCATGAACGGCGGGCACATCGAGCAGGTCGGCACGCCGGCCGAGCTCTACGAGCAGCCGCGGACGCCCTTCGTCGCCGGCTTTCTCGGCGTCTCGAACCTCCTGCCGGGGACGGTCGTCGGTGACGACCGGGTGCAGCTGCACGACGGGACGCAGGTGCGGGTGCCTGCGACCGCACTCTCAGGCCGCCAGGGGGACGTCCAGATCGGCGTCCGGCCGGAGAAGCTCCGCATCGGCGGAGGAGAGGAGAACTCGCTCTCGGGAACCGTTGCCGAGAGCGCCTACATCGGGGTCTCGACGCAGTACATCCTCGATACGCCGGCAGGCCCGGTGACTGTCTATGTCCAGAACGACCGACTGGGTGCCCAGGTGGCGAACGGCGAGCGGCTGACGCTCGGCTGGAGTCCCGACTGCACCTTCGTCGTCGACGCCCAGGAGGTGGAACAACATGTCGGATAGCCCTGAACGGATCAGCCGCAGCGTCTTTCTCCGCCGTGCCGCGGTCAGCGGGTCGGTGCTCAGTGTTCCCGGCCTACTGGCTGCTTGCGGCGGCGGCGGTCCCGCGCCCGGAGGAAGCTCGACCACCGTCGCCCAGCTCGCGAAGACGCTGCACTTCTCGAACTGGACGCTCTACATCGACAAGAAAGGGAACCGGCACCCGTCGCTCGACCAGTTCCAGGCGAGGTACGGCGTCACGGTCGACTACACCGAGGACATCAACGACAACGCCTCGTTCTTCTCGAAGATCGAGCCCGACCTTTCCCGCGGCCAGTCGACCGGCCGCGACATCATCGTCATGACGGACAACTCGCGCTACCCGAGCCTCCTCGTCCAGAAGGGGTGGGTCGAGAAGCTCGACAAGAGCGTGATTCCGAACATCTCGAACCTCATCCCGCAGCAGCGGCACCCGAGCTGGGACCCCAACCGCGACTACAGCCTGCCGTGGCAGTCCGGCTTCACCGGAATCGGGTGGAACGCGAACCTGACCGAGCCCGTCACCTCGATGGGGGAGCTGCTGGGGAGCAAGAAGCTGCGGGGGAAGGTCGGGCTCCTGACGGAGTTCTCGGACACCTTGTGTCTCGTCATGGCCTACAACGGCGACGACCCGAGCCACATCACCGACAAGACGTTCAACCGGGCGATCACGACGATCGAGAAGGCCGTCCACTCGGGGCAGATTCGCCAGTTCTACGGCAACGACTACGCCAGCGCCCTCGCGAACGGCGACCTCACCGCCACGATGGCGTGGTCGGGCGACATCGTCCAGCTGCACGCCGACAACTCGCACCTGCAGTGGCAGCAGCCGGACACCGGAGGCGACATCTGGACGGACAACATGCTGATCCCGAACGGCGGCAACGCCTACACCGCCAGCGTGTTCATGAACTTCGTCTACGAGCCCAAGATCGCCGCCGAGATCGAGGACTACGTCAACTACGTCTGCCCCGTGCTGGGGGCGAAGGCAATCCTGCTGAAGAAGGACCCCGCGATCGCAAAGAACACGCTGATCTTCCCGACCACCGCAATGCTCGACGCGGCCCACACAATCGACCCGGAGGCGCTGAACAACGAGAAGTACCAGACGACCTGGCAGAACCTGATCTCGGCCTGAGGCTGGCTGATGGGCTTCCTCCACCAGCGCCGAACGCTCGCTCCCTACCTCCTGCTGGCGCCGGGAATGCTCTGGCTGGCGATCTTCTTCCTGGTCCCGCTCGGCTTCCTCGTCTACCAGTCGCTGCAGTCGGGCAACATCGACTTCGGCTACGCCTTCACGTGGGCGTGGGGCAACTACTGGGACGCGATCAAGGGCTACCGCGGCGAGTTCGAGCGATCGTTCGAGTACGCGGGTCTCGCGACGGTGATCGCGCTCGCGGTGAGCTACCCGGTCGCCTACTGGATCGCGTTCCGCGGCGGACGCTGGAAGAACCTTCTGCTGCTGTTCATCGTCGCGCCGTTCTTCGTCACCTATCTGATCCGGACGCTCGCCTGGGAGACGATCCTCTCCGACCACGGGCTCGTCGTCCGGCTGCTCACCGACATCCACCTCGTCCCGTCGGGCGGGCGGGTGCTGGCGACCGGCACGGCCGTCGTGGCGGGGATCACCTACAACTTCCTGCCGTTCATGGCGTTGCCGCTGTACGTGTCCCTGGAGCAGATCGACCACTCGCTCGTCGAGGCGGCCGAGGATCTCTACGCGAACAAGTGGATCGCGTTCCTGCGGGTGACGTTCCCCCTCTCGCTGCCCGGTGTCGTCGCGGGAACGCTCCTCACCTTCATTCCGGCCGCCGGCGACTTCATCAACGCGCAGCTGCTCGGCTCGCCGACGACGCACATGATCGGGAACGTCATCAACTCGAAGTTCAACGAGCTGATCGACTATCCCGCGGCCGCCGCGATGTCGTTCATCCTCATGGCAATCATCCTCGCGATGATCCTCGTCTACGCCCGCGCCGTCGGGACGGAGAAGCTCACGGGATGAGCCTGGCATTCGTCCGCAGGCACGTTCTGACGGTCTGGTCGCTGCTCTTCTTCGGCTACCTGCTGCTCCCGATCGCCGTCGTGGCGGCGTTCTCGTTCAACCACCCCAAGGGCCGCTTCAACTACACGTGGGAAAGCTTCACCTGGTCGAACTGGACGCACTGGAATGCGATCCCGGGGATCCAGAGTGCGGTCGTGTTGTCGCTCGAAATCGCGGTGATCGCGAGCATCCTCGCGACGGCGCTGGGGACGCTCATGGCGCTCGCACTCGTGCGGTACGGGTTCCGCGGGCGCGGGACGACGAACTTCATCGTCTTCCTGCCGCTCTCGACGCCGGAGATCGTGCTCGGCGCCTCGCTCCTGACGCTGTTCCTCAACTTCAACACCCCGCTCGGCTTCTGGACGATCCTCATCGCGCACGTGATGTTCTGCGTGAGCTTCGCGGTCGTGACGGTGAAGGCGCGACTCGTCGGCTTCGACCGGCATCTCGAGGAGGCGGCGATGGACCTCGGCGCGAACGAGTGGGTGACGTTCCGGAAGGTGACGCTGCCGCTGATCGCGCCGGCGATCCTCGCGGCCCTGCTCCTGTGCTTTGCGATCTCGGTCGACGACTTCGTCGTGACCTACTTCGTCGCTGGCCCGCGCGTGACGTTCCCGATCTTCGTCTGGGGAGCGGCGCGGGTCGCGACGCCGCCGCAGATCAACGTCATCGGGATCGCGTTCTTCGTGATCGCGGTCACGGCGATGCTCGGCAACGTGTTCTTCCAGAACCGTCGCGCGGTGCGGGCCTAGGAGACGGTCAGGCCGAGGGGAAGGTCTCGGCCGCGTCGAGGCCCGCCGCGACGGCCTGCGCGATGTCGAGCGTGGAGATGACGCCGATCGGGCGCCGCGTGTGCGGGTCCGTCACGGCGAGGTGGGCGATGCCGTGCTGCGCCATGAGGCTCGCGGCCTCGGCCATCGGCCGGCTCGCCGACACGGTGACGAGCGGCGTCACGGCGGTCGCACCGGCGGTCTGTTGGTCGAGGTCGAGCTGCGCCGCGGCGACGAGATCGAGATCGGAGACGACCGCCCACAGGCGCGGCGCCTCGTCGTCCTCGTCCGTGTGCTCGAAAACGAAGATCGCGTGGACGTGGAACGTCGCCATCATCCGCGCGACGACGCGGAGGGGCGTCTCGGGCGGGACGCTGATCACGCCGCGGCTCATCGCGTCGCCTACGGTTGCGACGTCATAGGCGACCGGGAGCTCGTCGGAGTTGTGGCGTATGTCGACCATGGCGAAATCCTCTCGGCAGACCCTCGGGGCGGCATCCGCGAGAACTACGGAAGCGGCAGAGGCGTCTGCGCGGACTTGCGGGCGACGCCGCTGTGCTGCGCCGCTGCGGCGACGGCCGCGGCGACGTTCGGCGCGACCGCGCGGTTGAAGACGCTCGGGATGATGTAGTCCGCGGCGAGCTCGTCGTCGGCGATCGCGTCGGCGATCGCGCGAGCTGCGGCGAGCTCCATCTCGGCGTTGATCTCGCTCGCGCGGACGTCGAGAGCGCCGCGGAACACGCCGGGGAAAGCCAGGACGTTGTTGATCTGGTTCGGGTAGTCGCTGCGTCCGGTCGCGATCACCTCGGCAAGCCCCTCGATCGCCTCGGGATCGACCTCGGGATTCGGGTTCGCCATCGCGAAGACGATCGCGCGCGGCGCCATCCGGCGGACGCCGTCGACGCTGATCGCGCCGGGCACGGACACGCCGATGAACACGTCGGCGCCGTCGAGCAGCTCGTCGGCGGTCCCCTGGAGGTTGTCGGGATTCGTCGTCTCTGCGTACTCCTGCTTCGCCGGGTTGAGCCCCTCGCGCCCGCGGTAGAGCGCGCCGCCCTCGTCGCAGCCGACGATCCAGCGGACGCCCGCGTGCTGGAGCGCGCGGGTCACGGCCATGCCGGCGGCGCCGCAGCCGGTCGTCACGACGCGAATGTCCTCGATCTTCTTGTCGACGACGCGGAGCGCGTTGAGCAGCGCGGCGAGGACGCAGATCGCCGTGCCGTGCTGGTCGTCGTGGAAGACGGGGATGTCGAGCGACTCGCGCAGCCGCCGCTCGATCTCGAAGCAGCGCGGCGCGGAGATGTCCTCGAGGTTGATGCCGCCGAAGACCGGTGCGATCAGCTCAACGGTGCGGACGATCTCGTCCGGATCCTTCGTGTCGAGGCAGATCGGGAAGGCGTCGACGTCCGCGAACTCCTTGAACAGGACGGCCTTGCCCTCCATGACGGGTAGCGCGCCTTCGGGGCCGATGTCGCCGAGGCCGAGCACCGCCGTGCCGTCGCTGACGACGGCGACCGTGTTGCGCTTGATCGTGAGGTTCCAGACCTTCTCCGGATCGGCCGCGATCGCGCTCGAGACGCGCGCGACGCCGGGCGTGTAGACCATCGAGAGGTCTTCGCGCGTCTTGAGCGGCATGCGTGGCTTGATTTCGAGCTTCCCGCCGAGGTGCGCGAGGAAGACGCGGTCGGAGACGTGCACGACCTCGACGCCCTCGACGTTCCGCACCGCTTCGACGATCGCGTCGAGGTGCTTCTCGTTGTCGGCGAGGACGTTGACGTCGCGGATCTTCGTGTCTCCCTCGACGCGGACGAGGTCGATCGCGCCGAGGAGACCGCCGGCCTCTCCGACGCTCGCCGCGAGCCGGGCGAACGCGCCGGGTTGGTTCTCGATCCGGACGCGGATCGCCGCACTGAAGGAAGCGGACGGGTGCACCAGTGGAGGATTGCAGCCGCGGGCGTTGCCCGTATCCGTATCCACTACGCTCGACGCGGTGGGCATTCTCGTATGCGACGTCGGGCCGAGGGACGGACTGCAAAATGAGCCGGAGGCGCTCGCGCCCGCCGTGCGGGCCGAGCTCGTCGACCGCCTCGCCGCCGCGGGGCTGCCGCGAATCGAAGCGGTGAGCTTCGTTCGGGGCGACCGCGTGCCGCAGATGGCCGATGCCGAGCAGGTCGCGGCGCTCGTCGACCGGCGCGCCGGCGTCGAGCTCTCGGGTCTCGTCCTCAACGAGCACGGCTGGGAGCGGTTCGCCGCCGCAGGCCTCGACCGCGTCAACGTGACGTTCGCGGCGACGGAGACGTTCAACGAGCGGAACGGCAACGCGACGCTCGCCGAGGCGGTCGCGCGGACGGAGGCGATTTTCGCGGCAGCGGGGGAGACGCCCGCGACCGTGACCGTCTCGTGTGCGTTCGGCTGTCCGTTCGAGGGACGTGTCGATCCCGGCGTCGTCGCGGAGCTCGTGGCGCCGTTCGCGGGCCGCGCGGAGGTCGTGCTCGCCGACACGATCGGCGTCGCGACGCCGTCGGCGGTGCGCTCGCTCGTCGAGCGGACGGCCGCCGCCGGCTTCCACGGCCACAACACGCGCAACACCGGCTACGCGAACTGCCTCGCCGCGCTCGAGGCGGGCGCGACCGTCCTCGACGCGTCGATCGGCGGCCTCGGCGGCTGCCCGTTCTCGCCGCGAGCGACCGGCAACGTCGCGACGGAGGATCTCGTCTGGGTACTCGAACGCGAAGGCGTGCCGACGGGCGTAGACGTCGACGCCCTCGTTGAGATCTCGCAGTGGCTGGAGGGAGTGCTCGGGCGGACGCTCGAGGGCTACCTCTACCGCGCCTCACCGTGGCCGCCAGAGCCAAGAACTCCCTTGTGACAAGTTGTCACAAGCTCGCTGAAGCGCGGAACGAAGCGCGATCGCAGCCGTCCGACCGTCGCGAACCGACACTCTCCTACTTAGTGACAAGTTGTCACTTGGGAGGTTCGGAGCGAACGACGCCGGCCGCGATCAGCGCTGCGATCTCGTCGTCCGCGTAGCCGAGCTCGCGGAGGATCTCGGCCGTGTGCGCGCCGAGGACCGGGGGCGGGGAGTGGTGGTGGACGCGCTCGCCGTCCGCCGACAGCGGCGCCGCGACGGTGACGAGGTCGTCGACGACGCCTCCGGGCAGCGCTTGGAGGATCCCGAGCGCCTCCGTCTGCGGATGCCGAGCCGCCTCGCCGACGTCGTACACGGGCGACGCCGGCACGCCCGCGGCGACGAGCGCGTCGAGCAGCTCGGCCGTGCCGCGCTCGCGCGTCTTCTCCTCCAGCAGCGCGAGCAGCGCGGGCCGGTTCGCGACGCGCAGCGGATTCGTGCGGAACCGCTCGTCGGCGATCAGCTCCGACACCCCGAGCTCGTTGCAGAGGGCGGCGTAGAGCTTGTCGTTGCCGGCGACGATCATCAGCTCACCGTCGCGCGTCGGGAAGACCTGGTACGGAGCGATCTGCGAGAACGCGCTGCCCTCGCGGCCGGGAGCGACGCCCGTGCCGAGGAAGCCGACGAGCTGGTACGAGAGGAGCGAGAGCGCGGTCTCGTAGAGGGAGACGTCGAGCGTGCGGCCGACGCCGGTGTGCTCGCGCTCGTACAGCGCGGAGACGACGCCGAGCGCCGCCCAGACGCCGGTGCCGATGTCGATGAGCGAGACGCCGGCGCGCACCGGCGGGCGGCCGTCCTCGCCGGTGACGCTCATGATCCCCGACGCCGCTTGCAGGAGCGGGTCGTAGCCGGGCTGGTTCGCAAGTGGCCCACGGGAGCCGAATGCGCCGATCGTGCAGTAGACGAGGCGCGGGTTCCGCGGACGGAGATCCTCCGGGCCGAGACCGTGCCGATGCGCAGCGCCGGGCCGAAGACTCTGGACGAAGACGTCGGCCCGGTCGGCGAGCCGCAGCACCGCCTCCTGGCCGCGCGGGTCGCCGAGGTCGACGGCGAACGAGCGCTTGCCGGCGTTCGAGGCGAGGAACATCGCGCCCTCGCCGCCCCAGAACGGCGGGCCCCAGGCGCGCGCGTGGTCGCCTCCCGGCGGCTCGACCTTCACGACATCCGCGCCGAGCGCGGCGAGGAGCTGCGTCGACGACGGCCCCGCAAGCGAGGACGTCACGTCGACAACGCGGACGCCGGTGAGAGGGAGAAGCTCGCTCATGTCTGGTTACTAGCTGTCCGTGAAGGCGTCCGCAACGCGGAGACTCCGCACGCTTACAGCGGGTGCTCCCAGAGCACGGCATGTCCCGTGTCGAACAGCGTCACGGTTTCGCCCGGTGTGCAGCCGAGCCGCTCGGCGACGCGTTGCGAGCGGACGTTGGCCGGCGCGATGACGGACACGAGCCGCGCGACGCCCCGTTCGCGCGTCCAGTCGCGCACGGCTCGCGCAGCCTCGGTCGCGTAACCGTTGCCCCAGTGCTCGCGGATCAGCGCCCAGCCGAGCTCGGGCTGCGCATGCTCGCCGGCGCTCTCGTAGGACGCCGGTGTCCAGGTGCTCGTGTCCCAGATGTGGAGGCCGGCGCGCCCGACGACGACGCCGTCCTCGCGCCGCTCGGCGACGAGAGGTCCGACGCCGTTCGCCTCCCAGCGCTCGAGCCATCGCCGGACCGGAAACTCGGGGTCGTCGGACGTTTCCGGATGGACGCCGCCGATGAACTCCATCGCCGTCGGGTCGTTGAAGAGCGCGGCGAACGGCGCCGCATCCGAGAGCCTCGGCATCCGCAGGACCAGCCGCTCCGTCTCGATCACAGCGGCAAGAGGATCGACCGCTCGAAGTCGATGACGACCTCGTCGCGCTGGTTGAGCCCGCGCGTGCGGACGGTGACGATCCCGAAGCCGGGCCGCGACTTCGACTCGCGCTTTGCGAGCACTTCGGTCTCGGCGCGGATCGTGTCGCCAGCGAAGACGGGCGCGGGGAGGCGCACCTCGCGCCAGCCGAGGTTGACGCCGCGCTCCGAGACGTCGGCGACCGAGAGGCCGGTGACGAGCGCCAGCGTGAACGTCGAGTCGACGAGGGGCCGCTTCCACTCCGTCGTCGCCGCGTACTCGGCGTCGAAGTGGATGGGGTTCGAGTTCAGCGTCAGCAGCGTGAACCAGACGTTGTCGGCCTCGAGCACCGTGCGACCGAAGCGGCTCCGGTACACGCCGCCGACTTCCAGCTCGCCGTAGTCCGGCATCAGAAGAACAGGGTCTTGATCAGGAAGGCGATCGCGACGAGGACGACGAGCATCATGAAGATGACCCCGAACCCGATCGCGCTGCCGGCGAGCGCGAGCTTCGTCGGAACCTTCGGTGCGCCGCCTTCTCCCTCGAACGCCGCCTCGAGCTGCTGCTCGACATACGCCGTGATTCGCTCCTCGAAGCGTGACGCCATGGCCTCCTGGCGCGACTTCGTCGACGCCTGTGTCTTCAGGGGCTTCGGCGACGCGGCCCGCCCGTCGATCGTCAGTTCGTAGATGTGCTCGTGCTGGACGTCCTTCAAGTCCTGCTGTCCGAGGTCGTGGACGGCGACGCCCTCGGGAAGCTGGTTGCCGAGCAGCGCGCGCGTCGTCTCGGAGATGAGGATCTGGCCGCCGTGGCCCGCGGCGGAGATGCGCGCCGCGCGGACGACGTCGAGGCCGAGGTAACCCTCCTCACCCATGTGCGGCTCGCCGGTGTGGAGCCCCATGCGCACGCGGAGCTCGTGTCCCTCGGGCCACTCGTGGTCGCGGAGCGCGCGCTGCGCGTCGACGGCTGCGGCGACGGCTTCCCGCGCGCGCGGGAACGAGAAGAAGAACGCGTCTCCCTGCGTGTCGATCTCGGTGCCGCCACGCGCGCCGAACGTCTCGCGCACGAGGCGCCGGTGGTCGGACGAGACGCGTCCGTACGCTTCGTCCCCGAGCTCCTGCAGCAGGCGCGTCGAGCCCTCGATGTCCGTGAATACGAATGTGACGGTGCCGCCGGGCAGGGAGCTCATCGCCCCTACGCTAGCGCGGTGAACCGGCTCGCGCGCATTCCGCTCGGTCCGCTCGCGGAGCGCGAGTTCCGCCTGTTTTACACCGGACAGCTCGTCTCGCAGCTCGGCGATGCCGTTACGCCGTTCGCGCTCGTTTGGGCGGTGCTCGACCTCACCGGATCTCGCAGCGACGTCGGATTCGTCATCGCGGCGGAGACGGCGCCGCTCGTCATCTTTCTCCTCGTCGGGGGAGTCTTCGCCGACCGGCTGCCGCGGCGCGCGGTGATGCTCACCGCCGACATCGTCCGCATGGGCGTGCAGGCGGCGACGGCGGCCCTCCTCCTCTCGCAGACGGCGCAGATCTGGGAGCTTCTCGTTCTTCAGGCTGCCGCCGGCTCGGCCACGGCGTTCTTCAATCCGGCCTCGACCGGGCTGACGCCGATGACGGTGAGCGCCGAGCGCTTGCAGGAGGCGAACGCGCTGCGCGGGATCTCGATGGCGTCCATGCGCCTCCTTGGGCCGGCGCTGGCCGGCATCCTCATCATCAGCGTCGGGCCGGGCTACGCGCTTGCGATCGATGCGGCGAGTTTCGGCGTCAGCGCGCTGTACCTCGCGCGGCTCCACTTGCCTGCGCACGTCAGCCTGCCGCCGCAGTCGTTCGCGCGCGACCTGCACGACGGCTGGCGCGAGTTCGTCGCGCGGACGTGGGTCTGGCTCATCGTCCTCAGTGCGTCCCTTGGGAACATGATGGCCGGGGTGTGGTTCGTGTTGGCCGCGGCCTGGATCAAGTTCGGACACGGCGGCGCCGGAGCCTGGACGGCGATCCTCGTCGTTTCGGCGCTCGGAGCGCTCATCGGGGGCGCGACGGCCCTGCGCGCGAAGCCGCGCCGACCGCTCCTCGTCGCATCCATCGTGATCATCCCGAACGCGCTGCCGCTCGTCCTGCTCGCGCTCCAGTTGCCCTGGGAGACCCTCGTCGTCTCCGGCCTCATCACCGGATTCGGGAACATGCTCTTCGACACGCTCTGGGAGACCGCGCTGCAGCAGCACATCCCGCCGGCGGCACTCTCGCGCGTCAGCGCCTACGACTGGTTCGGCTCGCTGCTCTGCCAGCCGGTGGGGTTCGCAATAGCCGGCGTCGTCGCGGCGGGAATCGGCATGAGCCGCACGCTCTGGATCGCGGCCGCGATCAACCTCGTCGCCGTCGGCGCCTTGCTCCTCGTTCCGAGCGTGCGACAACTCGAGCGGCGGGAGCAGTACGCATGAACCGACTCGCGCAGGAGACGAGTCCCTACCTCCTCCAGCACGCGGAGAACCCGGTCGACTGGCAACCGGGGGGGGAAGAGGCTTTCGCGCGGGCACGAGCCGGCGGGCGGCCGCTGCTCGTCTCGATCGGCTACCCCTCGTGCCACTGGTGCCACGTGATGGAGCGCGAGTCGTTCGACGACGAGGCGACGGCGGCGCTCATGAACGAGCTCTTCGTCTGCGTCAAGGTCGACCGCGAGGAGCGGCCCGACGTGGACTCGGTGTACATGGACGCCGTCGTCTCGCTCACCGGCCAGGGCGGCTGGCCGCTCACCGTCTTCGTCACGCCCGACGGGGAGCCGTTCTTCGGCGGCACGTACTTCCCGCCCGAGCCGCGGCACGGGCTGCCGGCCTTCCGGCAGGTGCTGCGCGCGGTCGCCGATGCGTACCGTGAGAGGCCGGAGGACGTCGCCGCGCAGGCCGAGGCGCTCGTCGGCGCGCTGCGGCAGTCGGCCGAGCGGGAGCCGTCGCGCGAGCCGCTCCATGACGGCGTGCTCGCCGAAGCCGAGGAAGTCCTGCTCCGGCAGCTCGATCCGCGCTCGGGAGGCTTCGGGCACGCGCCGAAGTTCCCGCCCGCGTCGGCGCTCGAGTTCCTGTTGCGGAGAGGCTCGCTCGACGCGGTGCGCCTCACGCTCGACGGGATGGCGGCGGGCGGGATGTACGACCTCGTCGGCGGCGGCTTCCACCGCTACTCCGTCGACTCCGAGTGGCTCGTGCCGCACTTCGAGAAGATGCTGTACGACAACGCGCTGCTCGTCCCGCCGTATCTCCACGCGTGGCTCGTGACCGGCGAGGAGCGGTACCGCGACGTGGCAGAGCGGACGCTCGACTACCTCGTCCGCGAGATGCGTTTGGAGAGCGGCGGCTTCGCATCGGCGCAGGACGCCGACACCGACGGCGTCGAGGGACTGACGTACACGTGGACGGAGGAAGAAGGCGCGCCGCCGGAGCTGCTCCGGCCGTTCGAGGACGGCCGTTTCATCCTTCGCGGCGAGCTCGACGACGAGACGCGCGCACGGCTCCTCGAGATTCGCGACCGCCGGCCACAGCCGTTCCGCGACGACAAGGTGATCGCCTCGTGGAACGGCCTCGCGCTCGCGGCGCTCGCGGAAGGCGCACGTTTTCTCGCAAGTGACAAGTTGTCACAAGCGGCTGTTGCACTTGGAGAGCTGCTCTGCGCCGACCCGCTGTGGCGGACGATGCGCGACGGGCGCGCGAAGTACCCGGCCTACCTCGACGACTACGCGAACGTCGCGCATGGCCTGTACGAGCTCCACGTTGCGACCGGCGATCTCCGCTGGCTGCGAGAGAGCCGTCGGCTTGCGATCCAGGCGGTCGAGCGGTTCGGCGATCCCGACCGCGGCGGTTTCTTCCTCGCACCGGCTGACGGTGAGCAGC
This sequence comes from Gaiellaceae bacterium, assembly GCA_035532455.1. Classification (GTDB taxonomy): domain Bacteria; phylum Actinomycetota; class Thermoleophilia; order Gaiellales; family Gaiellaceae; genus Palsa-739. The sequence goes on from DATKRA010000052.1 coordinate 31,649, forward strand.
TCGTCGCGCGCCAGAAGTCGCTCGACGACAATCCGATCCCGTCGGGCAACTCGATGCTCGCGTTCGTCCTCCTGCGGCTGGCGCGGATCTGGGGAGACGAGGAGCTCGAGCGGCAAGCGGTCGGAGCGCTCCGGCTCGTCGGCGACTACCTGACGCGCGCGCCCTCGGCGTTCGGCTGGGCGCTTTGCGCTCTCGATCTCCACCTGTCGCCGCCGCGCGAGCTCGCCGTTGCCGGCGGCCCCGGCTCGCCCGTGGCGCGCGCCGCCCTTGCCGGCTTCGAGCCGAACGTCGTCGTCGCCTTCGGCCCGGCCGAGGACATTCCCCTTCTCGCGGGGACGGAGCTTGTCGAAGGCAAGCCCGCCGTCTACGCGTGCGAGCGCTTCGCCTGCCGCGCGCCCGTCACGGATCCCGCCGAGCTCTAGATACGACGAGGGGGAGCTGGAGCTCCCCCTCGAAGACTGCAGAAACGATGTGCCTAGAAACCGGTGCCGATCACGCTGCCGAACGTCCGCCAGTCGTGCGCAGTCCCCTTCCACTTCTCGAGGATCAGCTGCTGCATCGGGAACGTCCGCGTCTTGGACGTCTGGACACCGATCCCCGGGTAGACGAACGGGTTCTTGTACTCGTGGAGGTTGCGAATCGCGGCCATGAAGCTAGCCCGCGTCGGGGTAGTACCTGCGTGCTTCAGCGCATCGACGAACGTATAGGCCACGGCGAGGCCGTAGACAATGTTGTTGTCGCCGTTGTTGAAGTCCCCTATGAGGGTGGAGTTGTGCGTTCCGTCGATGATCTTCTTCGCGAGCTTCATCCCCGGCGTGCTCGGCGTCGCCGTCTGGCTCCCGATGTAGCTCGACGAGATGATGCCGTTGGGGGTCGCCCCGTTCTGCTCGGCGTCGAGGACGAACAGCCGGTTCGCCGAGACGTTGTTGAGGTACGTCGTCGGCGACCAGTGGAGCACCCCTCCCATCGTGGCCAGAGCCTGGATCGAGGCGGTCGGCGTCGCGAAGATCACGACGGTGTTGGCTCCGTGGGCCTCGAGGGCGCCGACGTGCGCGCCGACGACCTGCGCGGAATCGCCGAAGTTGTACTTCTCCTTGTCGACGACGTCGCCGGTGTGGCTACCGAGGCCCTGCAGGAAGCCCGCGAGGTAGTTCTGGCCGTAGGCGTCGTTCTGGTAGAGGACGCCGATCTTCGGGTTGTTCTCGGTCTTGAGGATCTGCTTCGCGTACAGCCTTGCCTCGGAGGGATAGTCCGGCTGCCAACCCATCGTCCACGGCTTGGGCGTCTTGCAGTAGGGCTTGGGCTTGAACCCAACTTTCTGCGTGCACGTGCCCCAGTAGGCATCGCCCGTGGCGAGCAAAACCTGCGGCACCTGATGGGTGTTGAGATAGCCCCAGGTGGCGAGTCCGGGCGCAGTCCCGAGGCTGCCGACGACGGCGAAGACCTTGTTCTGCTCGACGAGTTGCTTCACCAACGGAAGGGTCTTCGACGGGTCGTACTGGTCGTCACGGACGATGTCGGTGATCTTGCGGCCGTTGACGCCGCCGTGCGCGTTGACGTAGGCGTAGTACGCCTCCTCCGCATAGGCGATCGTCGCGTAGAGCGAGGCTCCGCCCGTGAGCGGGAAGGTGCCGCCAATCTTGATAGAGGTCTTTGTAATCCCCGGAGATCCTTGCTGTGCGGCTCCGGCGGTGCTTGCCACGGCAATGCCGACGGCGGCAACGCAGAGCAGCGCACCTAGCTTCTTGCGATTGATACTCACGCGCCCTCCTCCGATTTGATGAGTCGACAAGTCGATCCTGTTACTGAGACGACGATTCCCGCAGTTTGACTGGGATTGACTCGCGGTTCAAGCCCCGAGCGAGCGAACGGAGCCGCGCGAGGAGGCCGGCGAAGCCGCCCGGCAGCACGAGCATCACGAGGATGACCAGCAATCCGTAGACGATGTCGCGCCCGTTGTCCGAGCCGATGAGCGGAACGCTCCCGGAGATCTTCGGCAGCAGTCCGACGAACGCAGCTCCTACGAGGATCCCCCACAGCGAGCCGAGACCGGCGACAGCGGCGCCGATCAGAAGCTGGAGGGACAGCACCACGAGGAAGTCCTGGTACTGGGCGAAGCCGTTCGACGCCATCACGAACAGCGAGCCCGCGACACCTGCGTAGGCGGCGGAGATGCCAAATGCGAGCGTCTTGTACAGGCCGAGCTCGACTCCGGAAGCGACAGCCGCGATTTCGCTGTCACGGACGGCGCGGAACGCGCGGCCGACGCGCCCCCGCAGGATCAGCCACGCCATGCCGAAGAGGAGCGCCGACGACGCCCACGCGACGCCGTAGATCCATTGGTTGCTCAGCGCGGCGACGCCGGGCATCGAGATACCGAAGAGCCCGCTCGGCTTCGTGGACGCCTGTACTCCGAGGCTCCCGCCGAGGTAGTTCGACCACTGCAGGGGTAGCTGCGGGACCGAAACGGCGAGCGCGAACGTCGCGAGAGCGAGGGATACGCCCGACAGGCGGAGGGCGGGGAGACCCACGAGCAGACCGATGACGAAGCACGCCGCGAACGCGACGAGCATCGTCAGCACGAGGTTGGTGCCATGGTCGCGCGACATGACTGCCGTCACGTAGGCGCCGATCGCCATGAAGGCGCCGTGGCCGATCGAGATCTGTCCTGTGTATCCGGTGAGGATGTTGAGCCCGAGAATCGCGATGAAGAAGACCCCGACCTCGGCGCCGAGGTAGACGTTGTAGTCGCTGAGGACGAACGGCAGGACGCTGAGAGCCGCCGCAACGATCGCGACGGAGCCGAGCGCCGGGAGCCGCCTTCTCATACCCGCTGCACCTGGCTTTGGCCGAACAGACCGGAAGGCTTGATGAGCAAGGTCGCGAGCAGGGCGGCAAACGCGAAGGGGACTTCGAGCGAGACGACCTGAGGGGCGTAGCCGGCCAGCATGTTGAGGAACACGCCGATCGCGAGCCCGCCGACGAGCGCGCCCGCAGGACTCTCGAGGCCGCCCAGCACGGCGGCCGCAAAGGCGTAGACGAGTGCCGTCTGCATCAGCGTCGGCGTGAGGCCGGAGAACTGCGACGGTTCGTACATCAATGCCGCCACAGCGCCGAGCACTGCGGCGAAGCCCCAGCCGAGCGCGAGCATCGCGTCGACACGGACTCCGGCGAGCGATGCAGCTGCGGGACGCAGCGCGGCGGCGCGCATCCCGAGTCCGATCTTCGTGAAGCGAAAGAGCGCCCATACGAGCAGCACGGATGCGAGCACGATGCCGAACATCCCGGCGTAGAGGTGCTGGATCGGGACACCGCCGACCTCCCAAGCGCCGAAGCCGAACGGAGACGGGAGCTGCGCATAGGCGATCCCGCCCCATCTCCAGCTGGCGATGCCGTCGATGAGGATGAAGAGCCCGACCGTGACGATCACGGTCCCGATCACCGAGCGGTGCTGGACGGGCCGGATGATGGTCACCTGGATGGCCGTGCCGAGCACGAACGCGATCGCGAGCGTCGCAAAGAACGCCTCCCAGTACGACAGTCCCCACTGGACGAGCTGGTACGCGATGTACGTCGTCAGCATCGCGAGCTCGCCCTGCGCGAAGTTGATGACATGCGTCGCGCGGTAGATGAGGACGAGCGCGAGCGCGAGGCTCCCGTAGGCGGCGCCCACCCCGACTCCACCGACCGTGAGGCTCGCGAAGCGTGCGCTGTCGAGCGAGCCGACGAGGAGAAAGACGGCGCCCGCGACGACGAGATACACCGTCGGCTGGACATTGGCGAGCGGGGAAAGGAAGCGCGGCATCAGTACCCCAGGTAGCTCCGCTGGATGGACTCGTCGGCGCGGAGCTCTGCGCTCGTCCCCGAGAGCGCGATCTCCCCGGCCTCGAGGACGTAGCCGAACTGAGCCGCCTGGAGCGCGAGGTGGGCGTTCTGCTCGACGACGAGGACGCTGAGCCCTTCCTTCTCGTTGAGCTCGCGGACGATGCGGAAGATCTCCGCGACGAGGACGGGGGCAAGGCCGAGCGACGGCTCGTCGAGGAGCAGGAGCTTCGGGCGCTGCACGAACGCGCGCGCGAGCGCGAGCATCTGCTGCTCGCCGCCGCTCAGCGTCCCCGCCTGCTGGCGGCGACGGTCCGAGAGCCAGGGGAAGTACGTGAGGACGCGCTCGACGTCGGACTTGATCGAGCCGCGGCGGGTGTACGCGCCGAGACGGAGGTTCTCCCAGACGGTGAGCTCGGAGAACGTGCCGCGGCCTTCGGGGACGTGGGCGATGCCGAGACGGGCGGCGCCGGCGGGACCGGCGCGGCCGAGCGCTTTGCCGTCGAACACGATCCGTCCGGAGCGGCGGACGGTTCCGGAGACGGCCCGGAGCGTCGTCGTCTTGCCGGCGCCGTTCGGGCCGAGGACGGCGACGATCGCTCCCTCCTGCACGGCGAGCGAGACACCGTGGAGCGCGTGGATCGGCCCGTACCGGGCTTCGACGTCCTCGAGCTCCAACAGCGTCTTCACGCGGCGAGCTCTCCGCCGAGGTACGCCTCGATGACTCCGGGGTCGCGCTGGACGTCGGCGGGCGCGCCGGAGGCGATCGTCTTGCCGAAGTTGAGGACGTGCACGTGGTCGCAGAGCTGCATGACGAGCCGCATGTGGTGCTCGACGAGGAGGATCGTCAGCCCGCGCTCGTCGCGGAGCCTGCGGATCAGAGCGCCGAGCTCCTCGACCTCCTCGTGGTTCAAGCCTCCGGCAGGCTCGTCGAGGAGCAGCAGGCGCGGGCGAGCCGCGAGCGCGCGCGCGAGCTCGACGCGCTTCAGCGTCCCGAACGGCAGCCCGACCGCCGGCCGGCTCGTGTGCTCGGCGATGCCGATGTACCCGAGCGTCTCGAGGGCCGCGCGACGCAGCGTGCTCTCCCGGCCGAAGCGAGAGGAGGCGTGCGCCCCGACGAGGACGTTCTCGAGGACGGTCATGTTCGGGAAGAGCTCGACGTTCTGGAACGTCCGGGCGATGCCGAGGTGGACGACGCGGCTCGGCCGTACCCGGCGCAGCGACTTCCCCTCGAAGACGACGTCGCCCGAGTCGAGCCGGTACAGCCGCGTGATGGCGTTGAACGCCGTCGTCTTGCCGGCGCCGTTCGGGCCGATCAGCCCGACGATGGCGCCTTCCGGCACTGCGAACGAGACGTCGTCGAGCGCCGCGATGCCGCCGAACCGGAGTCGCGCGTGCTCGACGGTGAGCATCAGTCGGCGGCCTGGAGCGAGCGTCCCCCGGCGGATTGCATTCCGGCGATCATCCCGGGCGGCGAGGCGCCGTTCGGGAACCGCGCGACGAGCTCGCCCAGCAGTGCGTCCGAGTCCCATCCCTCGGGCGCGTCGAACAGCTCGCCTGCGCTCCAGCCGCGCAGCGCGTTCACCGCGCCGCCCCAGACGTGGAAGACCTGGCCGGTGATCGCCTGCGCCTCGTCGGCGCAGAGCGCGACGACGACGGTGGAGATGTTCGACGGGTCGAGCGCGTCGAAGCCTTCCGGCGGCGCGCTCATCTGGAACGTCTCCTCGGTCATCCGCGTGCGCGCGTTCGGCGCGAGGCAGTTGACCGTGACGCCGTAGCGCTGGAGCTCCTGCGCGACGATGATCGTGAAGCCGGCGATGCCCGCCTTGGCAGCGCCGTAGTTCGCCTGGCCGACGTTGCCGAAGACACCCGAGGGGCTCGCGGTGCAGATGACGCGGCCGCGCACCTCCTCGCCGGCCTTCGACTGCTCGCGCCAGTAGGCGGCGGCGTGCTGGGTCGGCGCGAAGTGGCCCTTGAGGTGGACGGCGATGACGGAGTCCCACTCCTCCTCGGTCATGTTCACGAGCATCCGGTCGCGGAGGATCCCCGCGTTGTTGACGAGGATGTCGAGGCGTCCGAAGTCGTCGATCGCCTGCTGCACCATGCGGCCCGCGCCCGCGAAGTCGGCGACGTTCTCGCCGTTCGTCGTCGCCTCGCCGCCGGCGGCCTTGATCTCCTCGACTACTTGCTGAGCCGGCGTCGCATCGGCGCCTTCGCCTGCGAGTCCGCCGCCGAGGTCGTTGACGACGACCTTCGCTCCGGCCGCCGCGAGTGCGAGCGCGTGGGAGCGGCCGATCCCGCGCCCCGCGCCGGTGACGATTGCAACTTTTCCACTGAGGTCTGGCATGCGCGGGAGCCTAGATCAATAGCGATCGAGGTAGCGAGGTGAATCGACGTTCAACCGCGCGGCGACGAGCGCCTTGACGCGGCCGAGCGTCCCGGTCGGGACGTGACCGGAGCGGATTGCCGTGGCGAGCGCGCGCGCCTCGGCGTCGTCTTTCTCCGGCAGCGCCGCGAGCTCGCGCCGGAGGATGCCGAGCGCGTTGAGCGCCACGAGCATCCGAAAGCGGAGCCGGTGGTCGTCGAGCGCGGGGAGGATCTCGCCGGAGAGGAACTCCTCGATCGCCTCCGCGAGCTCGTCCGGATTCGGCTTGCTCACGTCACTCCTTTCGCCTCGAGGAGATGGCAGATCTCGTACTCGACCTCGGCGCCGAGACGGCCGAGGATCGCGAGCTCGACGCTTCGCTCCTGACCGGTCAGGTGGCGGCGCGCCTGCGTGACGCAGCCGATCGCCCACGCGACGTTCCCGGCGACCTCCCAGTAGTCGAGCTCCTCCGGGCGGATCTCGCGGCCCGTCAGCTCGTTGTAGCGCTCGAGGTACGGCTCGACTTCGCCGATGCCGCCGAGGCGGAGCTCGTCGCGGCCGAACCGCCACGCGCGGACGAGTCCGAAGGCAAGATCCCGTGCGGGATCGTCGAGGTGCGCGAACTCCCAGTCGAGGACGCCGACGAGGCCGTCCGGGTCGACGGCGACGTTGCCGATGCGGAAGTCGCCGTGGACGACGACCGGCTCGCGTGCGGGCGGGCGGTTCTCCCGCAGCCACCAGAGGCCGAGCTCGATCGCGGGGTGCGGTTCGCCGGTCTCGTCGAGCTCCTCGACGAGCCGCTCCATCGTCGTCTCGCGCAGGAACGGAAGGCGCTCGGGCGGGATCGCGTGGATCTTCGCGAGCTCCTCCGCGAGCTGGAGCGGGAGCTTCGCCGGCACCGGGTCCATCCGCACGATCCGCCGGCCGATCGTCTCGCCGTGGATCCGCTCCATCACGAACGCCTCGCGGCCGTCGAGGTCGGCGATGTAGCGGATCGGCCGCGGCACCTTCACGCCGGCCTCGTACGCTGCCTCGATCACGGCGAACTCGTCGGCGAGCGAGAGCGTGTGCCGGTGGATGACGCCGCCGCCCGCGCGGCGCACGAGCAGCGCCTCGCCGCCGGCGTCGACGGCCCACGCCTCCTTCGACGCGCCGCCCGCGAGCAGCACCGGCTCGGAGACCGGGCCGAGGATGTCTTCCAGCGCCTCGCGCATCCGTGCGATCATCGCCGCTATGGCGACGAAGCGCGAGCGTGTGCGCGCGTTCATGGAGGAGCACGTCTACGCGAACGAGCCCACGCTGTTCGGGGAGGACGAGACGGCGGACGCCCTGATCGCGGAGCTGCAGCAGAAGGCGAAGGACGCCGGGCTGTGGGCGCCGCACCTGCCGCCGGAAGCGGGCGGCACCGGCGCCGGCTTCCTCGAGTACGCCGACCTCAACGAGGAGATCGGGCGCAGCTTCATCGCGCAACTCGTCTTCGGCTGCCAGGCGCCCGACGCCGGGAACGCCGAGATCCTCCACCTGTACGGCACCGAGGAGCAGCGTGCGCGCTTCCTCGAGCCGCTCGTCGCCGGCGAGGTGCGGTCGTTCTTCGGGATGACCGAGCCGGAGGTCGCGGGCTCCGACCCGACGCTGCTGCGCGGGAGAGCGGTGCGCGACGGCGACGAGTGGGTGATCGACGCGCACAAGTGGTTCTCGTCCGGCGCAGACGGCGCGGCGTTCGGCGTGGTGATGGTCGTGACGGAGCCCGACGCAGAGCCGCACAAGCGCGCGTCGATGATCCTCGTCCCGACCGACACGCCGGGCTACGAGCTCGTGCGGCGCGTGCCGGTGATGGGCCACGAGGGCCGCGGGTGGGGGACGCACTGCGAGACGCGGTTCACGGGAGTGCGCGTGCCCGTCGCGAACACCCTCGGCGAGCCGGGCGACGGCTTCCGCATCGCGCAGAAGCGGCTCGGCCCGGGCCGCATCCACCACGTCATGCGCTGGCTCGGTCAGATGCAGCGGGCGTTCGAGCTCATGTGCACGTACGCGCTCGAGCGGGAGGCGCACGGCGGTCCGCTCGCCGACAAGCAGACCGTGCAGAACTGGATCGCAGAGTCCGCCGCCGAGATCCAGGCCTGCCGGCTGATGACGATGCAGGCAGCGCAGCGCATCGACGAAGGCGACGAGGCGCGCGTCGAGGTCTCGCTCATCAAGTTCTACGCGGCGCGCGTCCTGCAGGACGTCGTCGACCGGGCGATCCAGGTGCACGGCGGGCTCGGCCTCACCGACGACACGCCGCTCGCGCTCATGTGGCGGATGGCGCGCGGCGGCCGCGTCTACGACGGGCCGGACGAGGTGCACAAGGCGGTCGTCGCGCGGCGCATCCTCCGGGCCTTCTCCGAAGGCGACGGTTGGCGCTTCACGTAGCGCTCGAGGGCGAGCACGTCCGTCTCGAGCCGCTCGAGCGGCGCCACGAGGAGGAGCTCTGGCAGGTCGCGCAGGATCCGCGCACGTGGCGCTGGATGAAGGTGCGCGGTGACGAGAGCCGGGACGCGTTCCACGCGTGGTTCGAGTCCATCGACATGGGCTTCGCCCACTACTTCGACGGTGCGCCGGTCGGGCACACGAGCTTCCTCAACCACCGTCCCGCCGACCGCTCCGTGGAGATCGGCAACACGTGGCTGCACCCGTCGGCGTGGGGGACCGGGGCGAACACGGAGGCGAAGTACCTCCTCATGCGCCACGCGTTCGAGAGCGAGGGCCTGCTGCGCGTCGAGTTCAAGACGGACGCGGCGAACGAACGCTCGCGCCCCGCGCTCGAGAAGGTCGGCGCGACGTTCGAGGGGATCCACCGCAAGCACATGCTCGTCCGCGGCGGCGAACGACGCGACTCGGCGTGGTACGCGGTTATCGACGACGACTGGGCGGATGTAAAGGCGAGCCTTGAGAGATTGCTCGGACGCTAGGTGGCGCCCCGAGCGGCGGCGGCCCGGGGCCGTGCTTGGGACTCAGCCGCGTGCTGACCCGGTCGGAGCCCGCGATGAGCCCGCCGGCGGCGACCGCGGCTGCGCTCAGCAGCGCGAGCCAGATGCCCCAACTCGGCGAAAGCGTGATGAGGTCTATGCCCGCATCCGGGCGCACGAGCACACGGTAGAAGACGACGGCAAACGCCAACGCGCCGAAGAGCGCGATCTGGCCGCCGGTCGCGAACAGCAGCCCACGCATGTTGGCGAGACGAAGGAGCGACGCGAGCAGCGCGATGCCGGCGAGGACGAGGAGAGTCAGGCTCACATGCTTTAGGGCCTGGTGTGCGCTCACCGTCGCGATCTGGCGCCCGGCGAGCGAGCTCATCTGGGCGCCTATGCCGTTCGCTCGCACCTGGAAGGTGGCGTTCCCGAACTGCTCGGCCACGGTCGCGAGCTCCTGCCGGGCCGCTGCGGCGCCGGACGCGGTGATGCTCACCCCGTACCAGGGCGCGAACACCGAGAGCGCGAGAACGACCGCCGCGAGCGCGGCGAGCATGAGGCCGAGAGGTGCGCGATCTTCGCCCATCTCACCGCCTGTATCGGCCGGCGCGGGGCAGGGCTTGAGCCTTGGCTAGCTCGTTCGGCGCACGATCTGCGTGCAGCGCGAGCTCGCGATCAGCTCGCCGTCCTGGTAGAGCTCGCCGGCGCAGAAGACGACGCGGCGGTTGCGCTGCACGACGTGGCCCTCGGCCCGCAGCACTCCCGGCCGCGCCGAGCGGTGGAACTCCGTACGGAGGTCGGCGGTGAGGAAGTCCTCGTTCTCCTCCATCAGCGTCCAGCAGGCGCCGCCCATCGCGGTGTCGAGCAGTGCGGCGACCATTCCGCCGTGGACGATCGGGCCACTCGGGGCGTGGAAGCAGTACTCCGGCGGCGCGTCCCACTCGATCACCGCAGTGCCGTTCGCCTGCTCGACGCCGCGGTAGCCGAGCGTGTTCCAGACGTGCGGATCGGGCGGCGG